>JAJXTT010000259.1 GCA_021783525.1 Pseudomonadota bacterium | reverse complement strand
CGTTGACGCCGGCGGAAACCGCTGGGATTGGGCCCTGTTGCCCCTGGTGCTGGCCATATTCGTCCTGCTCGCCTATGGCGCCAACCAGATGGCGCGGCCCTATCAGCTGGGCGAAGTACTGCCGCTCTCCCTGGATCCCGTCAATCTGCCCTATTACCTGCTGCGGACCACCTTGCGCATGTTCATCGCACTCGGCGCATCGATACTGTTCAGTTGCCTGTTTGCCGCGCTGACAACGAAATACCGTGCCGTGGAAAAAGTGCTGGTTCCGTTGCTGGACATCCTCCAGTCGATCCCGATCCTGGGCTTTCTATCCATTACCGTCACGGCCTTCATTGCCCTGTTCCCGGGCAACCTGCTCGGCGTGGAACTGGCCGCGATATTCGCCATCTTCACCTCGCAAGCCTGGAACATGGCGTTCAGCGCGTATCAGGGGTTTCGCAACGTGCCGGCGGAATTGATCGAGGCCGCAATGGTGTTCAAGCTTTCCGCGTGGCAGCGTTTCTGGCGGCTGGAGCTTCCATTTGCGATGCCGGGCCTGCTCTGGAACATGATGATGTCCATGTCGGGCGGCTGGTTCTTCGTCGTCGCTTCGGAAGCCATCTCGGTTTCCAACCAGAACATCAAACTGCCCGGCATCGGTTCCTATATCGCCCTGGCCATTGAACAGCGGGACCTTGCCGCGATCGGTTGGGCCATCGGCACCATGCTGATCGGCGTGATGCTCTACGATCAACTGTTCTTCAGGCCCCTGCTCGCCTGGGCGGACAAATTCCGCTTCGAGGAGTCCGGCAGCGAGACGGCGCAGAGCTCGTGGTTGCTGGCCTGGATGCGCCGGACTGAGCGGATGCAGGAGATCGTTGTCGCGTTTGGCAGGCTGCTCGAACGCTCGTTCGCCGTTTTCCGGCTCCGCTACGACGGCACGTCGATCAAGGCGCGGCCGCATAAACATTCCTCGACACCGGAACGCGTCTGGGACGCCGTGATTGCCGCCGTTGTCTTCTATGCCCTGTGGATGCTTGTTCATTTCATCCATGCCGAGGTCGGCTGGAGCGAGGTGGGCCGGGTCTGCGTGCTGGGTTTCTACACGATGCTGCGCGTGGTCGTCCTGATCTTTCTGGCTGCCCTGATCTGGATCCCGATCGGCGTGAAGATCGGAATGAACCCCCGGCTTGCCTCGCGTGCGCAGGCGATCATTCAATTCCTCGCCGCCTTTCCGGCCAATTTGATGTTCCCCGTGGCCGTCATCGTGGTCGTTCGCTTCGGGCTCAATCCGGACATCTGGCTGTCGCCCCTGATGATACTGGGCACACAGTGGTACCTCTTGTTCAATGTGATCGCCGGTGCATCCACGGTGCCGACGGAACTGCGCTATGCCTCGCAGAATCTTGGCCTGAGCGGCTGGCTCAAGTGGCGCCGTTACCTGCTTCCGGCGATCTTTCCGAGCTTCGTCACCGGTGCCATCACGGCTTCCGGCGGTTCGTGGAACGCCAGCATCGTTGCCGAGTATGTGACCTGGGGCAGCACCACCGTACAGGCCCACGGCATCGGCAGTTACATCGCGGAAAAGACCGCGGTCGGCGACTTCCCCCGGATCGCACTGGGGATCGGCGTGATGTGTATTTTTGTCATGGGATTCAACCATTTTGTCTGGCGCCGGCTCTATCGTATGGCCGAAGACCGCCTGCACTTCTGAGGACTCGCGTAATGGCCACACCTGTCATCGAACTCAAATCCATCGGCAAATCCTTCCGCTCCGCGGACGGCTCTTCCCGATCCGTCCTGGAAGGCGTCGACTTCACCCTGAACGAGGGAGAGATCGTGGCGTTGCTGGGCCAGTCCGGATCGGGCAAGTCCACGATGCTGCGCATCATGGCCGGGCTGATCGCCGCCGATCGCGGCCAGGTGTTGTATCGGGGACTTCCGCTCTACGGACCGGCACACGCCATCAGCATGGTGTTCCAGTCTTTCGCGCTGTTCCCCTGGCTCACCGTGCAAAAGAATGTCGAATTGGGACTGGAAGCGAAAGGAATGCCGCCCGCCGACAGGGCGCGGCGTGCCGAAGCTGCGATAGAGCTGATCGGACTGTCGGGATTCGAGGGCGCCCTGCCCCGCGAGTTATCCGGCGGAATGCGCCAGCGCGTCGGCATCGCCCGCGCCCTGGTTCTTGAACCTGAAGTCCTGCTGATGGACGAGGCGTTTTCGGCGCTGGATGTGCTCACTGGTGAGCGCTTGCGCGACGAGATCCTGGAACTGTGGCAGACAAAGCAACTACCGACCAAGGCGATCCTCGTCGTCTCGCACAATATTGAAGAAGCGGTCATGATGGCCGACCGGGTCCTGATCTTCGCCAGCGACCCCGGACGAGTCCGGGACGAATTGCCGGTGAACCTGGGCCGCCCGCGAGAAGTGGAAAGCCAGGAAGTCCGCGCCCTGATCGACAACGTATACGGGCTGATGACGGCGGGCGCGTTGCGCCCGGGACGCATCACCGAGAAGGAAGTCAAACTGCAGCTGGGGGACAGGCTCCCGGAAGCGGACATCGCCCGCATGGAAGGCATCCTGGAGTTGCTGGCCGACGAGCCATTCCTCGGCCGTGCAGACCTGCCCAAGCTGGCCGAGGAAACGGAACTCACCGACCAGGAGCTCTTGAACGTATCGCGGGCATTGACCCTGCTGGGCTTTGCTCACCTCGATCATGGCGACATCATCATCACTCCGCTGGGTGAAGAATATGTGGATGCCAACACGCCGGAACGCCAGCTGATCTTCGGCCGGCAATTGATCGAAAACGTGCCCCTGGTGGCTTACATCCATCACGGCCTGAAGCAGGACCCCTCGGGCGACCTGCACGAAGACCTGTTCCTCAGACTGCTGCGCTTCACATTGAATGAAACCGAGGCCATATCGGCTTTGCGTGTGGCCATCGAATGGGGACGCTATGGGGACCTGTTCGAATACAACTTCAATACAGGAATCATTCAAATCCCCAGGGACAAGGAAACTGTCGTCGAATAGATTGCGGGCAAATTCCCTAATGTCCTGATCTACTTGACCCGCTGCCCTGTCGACATCCGGCAGTCACTCAGGGACTCGCTGCAAAGAGCGCCTCCGGTTCCTCCCGGAACCGGAACGTTCCGCCCTAGTATTTCGGCATCCATACCGCCAATATGGCGAGAAAAGACAAGACGAAAAGATTCTGCTCGAGATTGTTTCGCGCGGCATCAACCAGCGTCCTGTTTATCCGCCTCTTGTCTTCCTGCATGCTGGTTTCGGCAGCCTCGAGATGTTCAAGTGCAGCACGGTCAATACCCTTGACTAGCGCATCGGACGGGC
>JAJXTT010000258.1 GCA_021783525.1 Pseudomonadota bacterium | reverse complement strand
GTTTCAGCCTGAGCAACGCGGTGCGCAGCCTGGTCTACGGCCTTACCGGCGGGCGCATCATCGGCGTGCCGACCGAGCAGCCGACCAGGGCCTACTATCAGGCGCTGACGCGCTATTCGGCCGCGTTCGCGTTCGCTTCGGACGTTTCCATGCTGGTGCTAGGGGGCGGACTCAAACGCCGCGAGAAACTGTCCGCGCGTCTCGGCGACGTCTTGAGCCAGATGTATCTCTGCTCCGCGGTGCTGAAACGCTTCGAGGACGACGGTCGCCCGGAAGAAGACCTGCCGCTGTTGCACTGGGGGATGCAGGACGGTCTGTATCGTATCCAGACCGCGCTGGACGGCGTGCTGCAGAACTTTCCCAGCCGCCTTGCCGCGCTGGTGTTGCGTGTCATGATCTTCCCGCTGGGGCAATGGCGCAAACCCCCCAGCGACCATATCGGCCACCAGGTTGCATCCCTGTTGCTCAAGCCCGGTGCGGCACGCGATCGCCTGACCGCGGGCATGTTCATCCCGTCCGACGAGAAAGATGCCGTCGGCGCACTGGAGGCCGCACTTGCCAGCACCCTGGTGTGTGAACCGTTGCAGGCAGTCTTGGAGCAGGCGCGCAAGGAGGGCAGGATCAAAGCGCGCGAAGAGCTGCAACAGATCTCCGAGGCGCGCGAACTCGGCTACATCGATGCCGGACAGGCACAGCAGCTGGAACGCGATTACGCCTTGCGCCGCAAGGTCATCATGGTGGACGACTTCGCCCCGGAAACATTGAGGGCGAACCAGGGATGACCGGCCTGCGCGACAAGGTGGTCTTCATCACCGGTTCCAGCCGCGGCATCGGACGAGAGATCGCGTTGCGTTGCGCACGCGACGGAGCCCGAGTGGTCATCACCGGCAAGACGGCGGAGGCGCATCCGAAACTCCCGGGGACCATCCACAGCGTGGCTGAGGAAGCAATCGCCGCGGGGGGGCAGGCGCTGGCGATCCAGCTCGACGTGCGCGACGAGCAAGCCATTCACGCGGCGGTCGAGCAGGCGGCAGCGCACTTCGGCGCCATCGACGTGCTGGTCAACAATGCCAGTGCCATCAGCCTTACACCGACGCTGCAAACTCCGGCCAGGCGTCTCGATCTGATGTGGGACGTGAACATGCGCGCGACCTTTCTCGCTTCGCAAGCCTGCATCCCGCATCTTCGGAAGGCGGCGAACCCGCATATCCTGACGCTGTCGCCGCCGCTCAATTTCGAGGCGAAGTGGTTCGCGCCACATGTCGCCTATTCCATCTCCAAATTCGGCATGAGCCTGTGTGCCCTGGGCATGGCGAAGGAATTCGCGGACGACGGCATCGCGGTGAACTGCCTGTGGCCGCGCACGACCATCGCCACCGCTGCCATCGAATTCAATTTTCCCGAAGCCATCCTGCGCGCCTCGCGCAAGCCTGCCATCGTGGCGGATGCGGCGCATGCGATTCTGCTGCGCGACAGCAAGACCTTCAGCGGCCATTTTTTCATCGACGATGAAGTGCTGCGTGCGGAAGGCGTGAAAGACTTTGAAAAATATGCGGTCAGCCCGGGTGAGCGGCTGTTCGGCGATCTGTTCTTGTCGCAACCATAATAAGAAAACGGGAGTCGGGGGAATGAATCCAGCAGAAAAAGAAGACGTGATATCGCCGCAGCAGGCGGTGACTTTGCACGGCCTGTTCCTGGAGCGGGTGCGTCGCTCGCGGGACAAGATTGCATACCGGTATTTCGACAACCGGCAATCGGTCTGGGTCGACCTGAGCTGGGGGCAGATGCTTGAGCACGTGGCGCGCTGGCAGGCGGCTTTGGCGCAGGAGGGACTGGCCAAGGGCGACCGCGTGGCGCTCATGCTGCGCAATTGCCCGCAATGGGTCATGTTCGACCAGGCCGCGATGTCGCTGGGTCTGGTCGTGGTGCCGCTGTACACCGTGGATCGGGCCGAGAACATCGCCTATATCGTGAACGACGCACAAGTGAAAGTGGTGTTGTTCGAGACCGCGGAGCAATGGCAGGAACTCAGCGGCGTGGTAGGCCAGATGGGCGGTGTGCAACGCTTCATCTCGCTCGACGACTTCAAGAGCCAGGAGGAGCGCCTGGTTCCGGCCGCAAGATACCTGCACGCGCAGTCGGTCGAACTGCTGCCCGCCGTCCCGTGCGAGAGCGGTGAACTGGCAAGCATCATCTACACGTCGGGCACGACGGGCAAGCCCAAGGGCGTGATGCTGAGCCACTCCAACATGCTGAGCAATATTTATGACGGCATGGCCACGTTCGCGGTCTACAAGAGCGACCTGATGCTTTCGTTCCTGCCGTTATCCCATACATTCGAACGCACCTGCGGCTATTACATGCAGGTGATGACGGCGGCGACCGTCGCCTATGCGCGGTCCATTCCCTTGCTGTCGGAAGATCTGCAAACCATACGCCCGACGCTGCTGATCTCCGTGCCGCGCATCTACGAGCGCATATACGGCGCAATCAATACCAAGCTGCGGGAAGGTTCACCGCTCAAACGCATGCTGTTCAAGCTGGCGGTGGATGTGGGCTGGTCGCGCTTTCAACACGAACAGGGGCGGGGAGGGTGGAAACCCTCGTTCCTGTTGTGGCCCCTGCTGCAGAAGCTGGTGGCGCAAAAGATCATGGACCGGCTCGGCGGGCGCCTGCGCACGGCCGTCACCAGCGGCGCGGCGCTGGCGCCGGAGATCTCGCGCATGTTCATCGGCCTGGGGCTGCCGGTGGTGCAGGGCTACGGGCTCACCGAGACCAGCCCCATCGTGGCGGGCAACAAGCTGGACAACAATTTCCCGGACAGCGTGGGGCAGCCGATACGCGGCGTGCAGGTGAAGATAGGCGAGCAGAGTGCGCTGCTGGTGAAGGGGCCGAACGTGATGATGGGTTACTGGAACAATCCCGAGGCGACCCGCGCCATGATCGATGCGGACGGCTGGCTGAACACCGGCGACACCGCGCGCATCAGCGAAACGGGGCACATCTATATTACCGGGCGCCTGAAGGAGATCATCGTGCTCTCCAACGGGGAAAAGATGCCTCCCGCCGATATCGAGGCCGCCATCCTGCATGATCCCCTGATCGACCAGGTGATGATATGCGGCGAGGCGCGCCCTTACCTGGTGGCGCTGGCCGTGCTCAATCCGGAGGTGTGGCCGGCCATTGCCGCAAAAGTCGGCGTGCGGCCGGACATGCCGGAGTCGCTGACCGACAGCAATGTGGAGGCGAAGGTGTTGCGGCGCATCGCGCGCAACATGAGCGAGTTTCCCGGCTATGCCAACGTGCATCGCGTGTTGCTGTTGCGGGAGCCATGGACCATAGACAACGGCCTGCTGACGCCGACACTGAAAC
>JAJXTT010000257.1 GCA_021783525.1 Pseudomonadota bacterium | reverse complement strand
GCATGTATTCGACTTCCTGCATGAAACCGAAGGTACGGGCGCGGCTCACTTCCTTTATATAGGAGTGTTCCCCCAGATCGACCGTCACGTTCTGCTTGGTATTGGCGAACACAGGGTGGGCAAAATTAATGGTGAAGTTCAGTTTGTAGCCATTATATGGCTCAAAACGCACCCATTTGTCGCCATCCTTCACTTCCACCGCTTTTTTGATCCGGATGAATTTCTTCGCTGCGGCCTGTTCGACGATACCCGCCGACTGCAGCAGGAAGATGAATGTCCCCGCACTGCCGTCCATGATGGGCAATTCGGAACTGGTCAGCTCGACGATGGCATTGTCGATGCCCAAGCCGGCGAACGCCGACATCAGGTGTTCGACCGTTGCCACGCGCGCCCCATGCGCCTCAAGGCAAGTGGATAGCCGCGTGTCGTGCACCGCATGCGCCTCGGCGCGGATATCCCCGGAACCAGGCAAATCGACGCGACGGAACACGATGCCGCTGTCAATGGCGGCCGGGCGCAAGGTCAGATAGACCTTCTCGCCGGTGTGCAGACCGACACCCGTTGCCTGCACCATCGTTTTCAATGTGCGTTGCTTGACCATTTGACCTGACCTGACAGAACAGATGCGAAGTTTAACATAGCCCCAAGGCAGGATTCGGGAACTGGGAGTCGGGATTTTGCGCGAACGCTCCCTGCACATCCTGAATCCACAATCCTGATTCCTGCCTTAATCCGCCTGCTTGCGCAGGAACGAAGGGATATCCAGCGGATCGACGCCGGATTGTTTCATCGCCTCGACCGCTTCGCGATGCCGCCCGGTACGGATCACTGCCGGCATGTCCAGTTCGTTGTAGTTCACCATCGGCGCGTCATGCGTCCCGGTGCGCTGTTGTTTCTCGTACGCCAGAACCGGCTTCGGCTGCTTGCGCGCCATTGGAACGCCCAGCCCGGTGGCCACAATGGTCACGCGCATCTCGTCGCCCATTTCCTCATCGAACACGGAGCCGACGATCACCGTCGCTTCTTGCGCCGCAAACTGGAAGCAGTTCATCACCTCGTGCAGCTCTTCCAGAGTCAGGCTGCTGCTTGAGGTAATGTTGACCAGTACGCCACGCGCGCCGGAAAGATCCACATCTTCCAGCAACGGGCTGGCAATGGCCTGTTCTGCGGCGCGCCGCGCACGGCCTTCGCCAGCCGCGGAAGCGGCACCCATCATCGCCATGCCGTTCTCCGACATCAGCGTGCACACGTCGGCGAAATCCACGTTGACCATGCCCGGCACGTTGATCACTTCGGCGATCCCGGCCACCGCTCCCTGCAGCACGCCATTGGCTGCCTTGAAAGCTTCCGGCAACGTCGTCTTGCCGCCCAGCACTTCCATCAGCTTGGCGTTCGGCACGATGATCAGCGAATCGACGTAGGCGGCCAGCTCTTCGATGCCGCTCTGCGCCAGCGTCATGCGCTTGCCTTCGAACACGAATGGTTTGGTGACCACCGCAACCGTCAGGATACCAAGCTCCTTGGCCACCTGCGCCACGATGGGTGCCGCGCCTGTTCCGGTTCCGCCCCCCATGCCGGCCGTGATGAACACCATGTTTGCGCCGCTGATGATCTCGGAGATGCGCTCGCGGTCTTCGATCGCCGCGGCCTGTCCGATCTCCGGCTTGGCTCCTGCACCCAGCCCCTTGGTCAGCGTCGCGCCGATCTGCAGTTGCACGCGCGCCTTGCTGCGGCGCAGCGCCTGGGCATCGGTGTTGATGACGATGAATTCGACCCCCTGCACTCCCTGATCGATCATGTGATCGACTGCATTTCCGCCGCAGCCACCCACTCCCACCACCTTGATCACTGCGCCTTGCGGCTGAGCATCCATTAATTCAAACATGTTTTTCTCCTTTTCTAAATTGCAAACCGACCCTGAACCAGACTGCTAAAAATTGCGTTGAAACCACGTCTTCATACTCGCCATCACATCGCCGAACGATCCCGAATTAACGCGCGACACCTCGTCGCGCTTGTGCTGCTCCAGCCCGTACAACAGCAAACCGACTCCCGTCGCGTAGCGCGGCGTTTTCACCACATCCGACAGTCCCCCGATGTTGCGCGGCACGCCCATGCGCACCGGCATATGGAATATCTCCTCGCCCAGCTCGACCATGCCCTGCATCGCGCTGCTGCCGCCGGTGATCACCACGCCGGAAGACAACAGATCCTCGAATCCGCTGCGACGCAGTTCCTGCTGCACCAGCGAATACAATTCCTCCACGCGCGGCTCGATTACTTCCGCCAGTGTCTGCCGCGACAACATGCGCGCGCTGCGTTCGCCCACGCCGGGCACCTCGATCGGCGCATCGTTCGCCAGCTGGCGCAAGGCGCAGCCGTATTTGATCTTGATGTCCTCGGCGTCCTTGGTCGGCGTGCGCAGGGCCATCGCGATGTCGTTGGTGATCTGGTCGCCCGCAATGGGAATCACCGCCGTGTGGCGGATCGCGCCGCTGGTGAAGATCGCCACATCGGTCGTGCCGCCGCCGATATCCACCAGGCACACCCCCAGCTCCCTTTCGTCGTCTGCCAGCACCGCCTTGCTCGATGCCAGCGGCTGCAGGATCATTTCGTTCACTTCCAGGCCGCAGCGATGGATGCACTTCAGGATGTTCTGCACTGCAGCCACCGCGCCGGTGACGATGTGGACTTCCACCTCAAGGCGCATGCCGCTCATGCCCAGCGGCTTCTTGATACCGCCCTGGCCGTCGATGCTGAATTCCTGTTCCAGGATATGCAGGATCTGCTGGTCGCCCGGCAGGCTGATCGAGCTTGCCGTCTCCACTGCCCGCACCACATCGGTGTGCGCCACTTCCTTGTCCTTGATCTTGATCATGCCGTTGGCGTTCGAGCTGCGGATGTGGCTGCCTGCAATACCGGTATAGACCTCGCGTATCTTGCAGTCCGCCATCAACTCGGCTTCTTCCAGCGCGCGCTGGATGGCCCCCACCGTGGCGTCGATGTTCACTACCATGCCTTTTTTCATGCCCGACGATTGGTGCATGCCCGCACCGATCACTTCCAGCGTGCCTTCCGGCCTGATCTCGGCGACGACACACGCGATCTTCGACGTGCCTATGTCCAGCGCCACAATCAAATTCTTGTTCTCTCTGTTCTTGCTCATCGCTTTCCCCTTGCTGCCATTTCAAACATTGCCGCCCGGCAGATACGCCGCAAACCCGTTGCGATACCGCAGGTCCACATGATTTGCCGGCCGCGCCAATGCGGCCAGGCTGTACGGATACACCTTGACGAAGCGCGCCATGCGCTCGTGCATCTCTTCCCGCCCCAACTCAAGCACCATGCCCTTGTCCAGTTTCACCTGCCACGCAT
>JAJXTT010000256.1 GCA_021783525.1 Pseudomonadota bacterium | reverse complement strand
CGCATCCTGCGCCAGAAGGCGCGCAGTATAGCGCAACTCACTCCAACATGCCGAGGTAGGCTATCAGGGCATCCAGCGTGAACACGAACAGCAGGCTTTGCAGCACGGCCTTGATGGCAACCTTGGGCACCTCGGTCACCGAAGGTTGCGCCTGCATGCCGTTGTAGCAGGAGATGGTGGAGATGGCCAGGCCGAACAGACAGCCCTTGATGCCGACCACGACGAATTCGGAAAGCTTGACGGTCTGCAGGAAGCGCCCGACCTGATCGAGATAGGAGACATTCTGGAACATCGCGCTGATCGCCAGTCCGCCGCCGATGGCAACGACCTGAAAATAGATGGTGAGTGCCAGTACAGCCAGAGTCACGCCGGCGATGCGCGGAACCAGCAGGTAATCGTGGGGAGGGATGCCCATGCGGATCAGGCTGGTCATTTCGTGCCGCGTCTTCATCAGCGCAAGTTCGGAGGCGATGGCGGCGCTGCTGCGGGCGATGATGATGATGGCGGCGAACAGGGGACCGACTTCCCGCACCACGGTCCAGATCAATATCTTCACCGTCAGCTCGCTGTCCCCGCCTACCAGCGAGGTGATCTGGGTGATGACCAGCGCGCCGCTCAGCAGCCCGAACACGGCGACGATGCGCAATGCCTCTACGCCCGTGAAAAATATCTGGCGGTGAAACACCGCATTCACGGGAGCGATGCGCAACACCCGCAGATGCGTAAAGGCATACCAGAGCAACTGCGAAGCGCCGGCCACCGTCTGGCGCATCTGCGTCATCTTCAGCCAGGCTAGGAATTTCGGCCAGAACGCGGGCATCAGATCGTGGCCAGCAACGGAGGATTCCAGCCGTATACATGCAGCGGGATGTCTTGTATTGCCTGCTCCCCGCAGTCGGTCAAGCCGCCCGAATTCTCCACCGCTTTGGCCACAGCGGCAGAACACACTACAGGATACTTCAGGGTCTTCGTCAGCCTTTCCAGGTTGGCCGTGAGGCTGACCGCATTGCCGATCGCAGTGTATTCACGCCGCAACTCTGACCCGACATGCCCGATGATCGCCTCCCCGGCGTGCAATGCGATACCGATCTCGATCGGTGCGACACCCTGCTCCTGCAAGCGTGCGTTGACGTGACGCACGCGCAACAGCATTTCCTGCGCCGCTTCGAGCGCATTCTTCTCCGGGCATTCCAGCGCCTGCGGCGCGCCAAAGAAGGCCATCACGCCGTCTCCCACGAATTTGTCCACCGTGCCTTTATGCTGGTGGATCGCGACCGTCATTTCGGAGAAATAGTCATTGAGCAAAGCGATGATTTCCTGCGGCGGACATTTCTCGCTACGCTCGCTGAAACCGTGGATATGGGCGGACAGGATGCATACCCTGATACGCGCACCGACCAACCCGGAACGGATGTTGCCGGCCATGATCTCATGCAGCACGTCCTGGCTGACGTAGCTGCCAAACGTGCCGCGCAGCCATTTTCGCTGTTGAACTTGCAGTACACCTTCATATGCCAGACGCGCGAGGAAGGAAAACAGGCCGGAAAGCAGGATGCTGCCTATCGGCAGGTAAATACCCTGCGCCAATAACCATGTCGAAGCCGATACCAGCAATAGCGGGAAAGCGAACAAGGCGGCAAGTTTTAGCCAGCCAGTACGTCCCAGCCAGAACAGTGTTGCGAGCAGAGCCAATGCCAGCCCCGCATAGTCGTTCGCTTCGCGGATCATGCCCCCGCCCAGCATCGAACGAAGCATTTGCGCCTGTATCAGCACACCCGGTATACGATGCCTGGACGGGTCCCAGGCGGCCAGTGGGACGGGCGAATTTACTCTCTCGCCCAACGGCGACACCACGCCCAGCAGCACCGGTTTGCCGCCAAAGATACTCTTCAGTTGCCCCGCATTCCCTTGTGCCTGCCATTCCAGCACCCTGGCGAACGGGATGTACTCGAACGGCTGGCCTGCACCGAAATCCACCAGCCCCGTACCCGGCCTGGCATTGGCCAGATGCTCGGCCATTTTCTCCACCAGCATGGAGCCGTGCGCATTCACCGTACACCGGTTGGGATCGAAGTGCCGCACCACACCATCATCGTCCGCGCAGACCATCACCGACGCCAGCGTGTCGCCCCCCGAAGCCGCAACGATGGGTTCATACACCTGGCGGAACTCCCCGTTGACCTCCACCGTCTGTGCCAGCACCAACGGCGTCTGCGCCCGGGCCGTCTGCAGGCCTTGCAGCAGGCTTTGATCGTATTGCGGGATCAGAAACTCATAGGAGCGCTCGGGCAACACGATATCCAGGCCGACCACGGCGGGTTTGGCAATCGCCATCGCTTGCAGGAACTTGCCCAGGTAAGGATGCCACAAGGCGAACGGTTCCTTGAATGCTCTGTACGAATCCTCGTCGATGCCGACGATAACGACATCGTTTGTCAGCGGATGAGCTTCGTAGCGATGCAGGAAACCAAATTGACCGTCAAGCACGCTGCGGTTCAGCGCCTTACTTGCCTGGGAAATATCCAACAGAAATGCCGCCAACAGGCAGACAAACAAGCCCAGCAGCAGCCTGATTTTCGGATCGTTCAGCCGCCTCAGCGCTTCCACCGCAGCCTCACTTCAACGCTGTTGCTGCGATGCGCGCCGCCCTGTCGCGGCACTGTGCGGCTTGTTCGGCATGGCCCAGCTTTTCGTGCGCCTGCGCCGACAACAGCAGATCCTGGCGTATCTTTTCCGGCAAGCCCAGCGACTTGTCGATGGCCAGCGCTTCTTCCGACAGGCGTAGTGCGGTGTCATGCTCGTTCTTCATCAACCTGGCGGAAGCCGTCAGGCGCAGCGAGTTGGCGTATTCCAGCTGCGAACTGCCCTTGTTTTCCGAGGCGGCATGCTCGCTCCATTGCAGGGCCCTGTCCGCATCGCTCGCGCGCAATGCGATGCCGGCTCGCGCGTTGTCGATCACGCCGACAAGCGTGCAATCCGTCCCGCAATACCCGGCAGATTTTTCCACCCAGGCCGAGGCGCCGGCCACGTCGTTCTCCTGCAAGCGCAACAGGGACTTTTGAACCGCCGCCGCGGCAAGTTGCGCGGGAGCGTACTGAAGCGCCTTGTCTTCCAGCAGGCTGTCCAGGTAGCGTTCAGCCAGTGCTGGCTTGCCCAGGACCTGATACACCCGGGCAAGATTGAGCATATTGATGGCGATACCGTTCACGTTCTCGATCGCAACATCAAGCTGCAGCGCGTTCCCGTACAAGTCGGCTGCGGATTGATATTCGCCGCGCAGGAACGCGCGCTGCGCCCGCTGGTTGAATTCCGTAGCCCGCTCCTGCCGCGCACTGCGCGTTTCTTCCACGTGGCTGCAGGCAGACAGCAGCAGGAGGC
>JAJXTT010000255.1 GCA_021783525.1 Pseudomonadota bacterium | reverse complement strand
GCCTTGGGCTTGCCCATCGTATCCACAATGGCCTTGAGTACCAGCGGCACCGCGACGTTGGTCAGCTTGGCCAGCACCAGCAACACGATCACCGCAACCACGCGGACCTTGAACTCCATCAGATAGGGCACCATGCTGCGGATGACGCGCCAATCGGTACGGGTTGGGGGGGGGGAAGAACTTGAATAATGTCTCATCGGGGAATTACATTGAATGACAGCGGGCATTATAGCCTGCCGCACAAACCCAAAAAAACGGGCATCCGCGAGGATGCCCGAATACAGGAGGAGATACATGAAAGCGGTGAGTGGAGCCTCGAAGCCGCCCTCACCCGCTTATGAGCAAGCGCCATGCCAATCCAGCTCTGCATTGATTTAAAAAGGATTATGCCGTTGCGAAAAGAGCGGCAACGATGCCAGGCGCTCCAAAATGTCGCCCGATGCACCCCTACCGTGCGTCATTCCGAGCGCGTGGCACGCAGCGCCGGGCCATATAGCGCAGCCCGCTCGTTCAGAACGACCCGCACCGGCATGGCTTCCAGTACATGGCGCATACGCCCTTTGCCCAGGAATGCTTCGATGAACGTGCCGCGCTGCAACATCGGCAATATCCTGGGCGCAATGCCCCCCGCCACGTACATCCCGCCACGGCTCATCGTCTTCAACGCGAAGTTGCCTGCCTCCGCGCCATAAAGCTGCACGAAGCAATCCATGGTCTCGATACAGATGTCGTCGCTGCCAGCAGAAGCGGCCCTGGAAATTGCGGCCGCCGCGTCACCCGCCCGCATTTCATCGATCAGCCATTTTGGAACGGAGGATTTGCGGTAAGCACGCAGGAATTCATGCAGATCGACCAGCCCCATGCCGGAGACGACCCGCTCCCAGCTGACATGCCCATACAAACGTTGCAGATATCTCAGCAGATCGATTTCCAGGTCGTTCTGCGGGCAGAAGCTGGCATGCCCGCCCTCAGTGGCGTAGGGATGGTGCCGCACCCCGTCCCAATAGAGGCCCGCTTCACCCAGACCCGTTCCGGCCGCGATGATGGCAGCATTGCCACGGGCCTCCGCATCGCCCTGCTGCAAGGACGAGAAGTCGGCGGCATCCAAAGCCGGGAGCCCGCACGCGATGGACTCCAGGTCGTTCAGCAAGCTGCAGACCCTGAAGCCGAAGCGCTGCTGCAATACGTCGGCGTCGATGCACCAGGGCAGATTTGTCGTGCGCACAGTCCTGCCCAGCACCGGTCCGGCGATACCGAATGCCGCATGAGCGGGAACTTGCGCGCCCGTCAGGAAATCCGCCAGCAGGTCTTCAAATGCCGCGAAGTTGCGGCTGGGATAAACGATCTCGCGCTCGATATCGACCCGGGTACCGGCGACCTCTACCATTGCCAGCCGCGTCTTGGTACCGCCGATGTCGCCTACGATCGCCCTGCTCATGGAATATCGATCTTTCCTCTAGGTTCTACCGGTGCGACATGCCAGATGCGTTCCGCATATTCGCGTATGGTACGGTCGCTTGAAAATCTCCCCATCGCGGCAACGTTGAGGATGGCACGCCTCGTCCATTCATTCTGGTCGCGGAACACCTCTCTCACCTTGTCCTGGCAGGCGACATAGGAAGCGTAGTCCGCAAGCACCAGGAAACGGTCGCGAGTGAGCAATTCATTGACGATATCCTGATATCGACCGGCATCGTCCGGACAGAAGTAGCCGGACGCGATCATGTCCAGCGCCTGCTTCAACTCTGCGTTGCCGTTGTAATACCCCGCCGGATCATCACCCTGACGATGCAGCGCTTCGACTTCATCGGCGGTCAGGCCGAACAGGAAGAAGTTATCCGCCCCCACCTCGTCGCGTATCTCGATATTGGCGCCGTCCAGTGTGCCGATGGTGAGCGCCCCGTTCAGTGCCAGTTTCATGTTGCCCGTACCGGACGCCTCGGTGCCCGCAGTGGATATCTGTTCGGAAAGATCGGCGGCAGGCACGATGCGTTCGGCATTCGACACATCATAGTTGGGTATGAACACCAGCTTGAGCTTGCCGCCCACCTGCTGGTCGTTGTTGACGATATCCGCGACGTCGTTGATGAGCCGGATGATGAGCTTGGCCATCGCGTAGCCGGGTGCCGCCTTGCCCGCAAAGATCACGGTGCGCGGCACGAAGCCGATCGGGACTCCGGTACGAATCCGGTTATACAGGGTGATGACATGCAACATGTTGAGCATCTGCCGCTTGTACTCGTGGATGCGCTTGACCTGGATGTCGAACAGCGAGGCAGGATCGACCTCGATACCGAGCTTCTGCCTTATCAGCTCCGCAAGGCGCTCTTTGTTCGCCAGTTTGACTGCGCGGAACTGCTGCCGGAACGCGGTCTCGTCTGCATATTCGCGCAACCTTTTCAATTGGTCGAGATCCGTCAGCCATCCGTTCCCGATGCGCTCGGTGATCAGCCCGGCCAGGCCGGGATTGGCCTGATTGAGCCAGCGGCGCGGCGTGACGCCGTTGGTAATGTTGATGATCTTGCCCGGCATGACGCGTTCGAAATCGGCGAAGATGGTGCGTTTCATCAGTTCGGTGTGCAGCGCGGCAACCCCGTTCACCGTATGGCTTCCGATGATGGCGAGATGGGACATGCGCACATGGCGGCCATCGCGCTCGTCGATGATGGACAGGCGCTGCAGCAACTCGCCGTCGCCGGGAAACTGGTGCATCACTTGTTGCAGGAAGCGGTGATTGATCTCGTAGATGATCTGCAAGTGCCGGGGCAGCAGGCTCTCGATCATCGCGACCGGCCAGGTCTCCAGTGCCTCGGGCATCAGCGTGTGGTTGGTGTAGGAAAAGATGCGGGTGGTCAGGCTCCAGGCCGCGTCCCAGGTCTGGTGATGCACATCCACCATCAGGCGCATCATCTCGGGAATCGCGATGGAAGGATGCGTATCGTTCAGTTGCACCGCCAGTTTTTCCGGCAGCTGCTCCCATCCGTCGTGGTTCTTCCTGAAACGGAAAAGCATGTCCTGCAACGACGCGCTGACGAAAAAGTACTGCTGCTTCAGCCGGAGCCCGCGCCCCATCTCGGTGGCATCGTTCGGGTACAGCACTTTGGACAGGTTCTCCGACTCGTTCTTGTCGGCGACAGCCTGGATGTAGTTTCCCTGGTTGAAATAGCGCAGATCGAAATCGCGCGAGGATTTCGCCGCCCACAGCCGCATGTTGTTGACCGTCTTGCCGCCGTAGCCCGGTACCGGCGTGTCATAGGCCATCGCCATCACATCGTCGGTATTGACCCAGTGGTGCCGCACCATGCCATTCTCATGCTTGTACTCCACGACGCAACCGTGGAACTTGACCGGGTACAGCAGCTCGGGGCGCGGAAATTCCCACGGATTGCCATAC
>JAJXTT010000254.1 GCA_021783525.1 Pseudomonadota bacterium | reverse complement strand
TTTCGATGCAAGTGACGCGTATCCACGAGGATCCGCGCGTGACGCAACCTTATACCGAAGCGCAATGGCAGGCGATACTCGACCTCGGGCATCAGGTCGATGCCGAGCTGTTGAAGCATGACGTGCGCCTCACCATGGGCGGGGAACCGACATTCGTGTCCATCGACGACATGGACGGCCCGGAGTGGAATTTCACTGCCCTGTCGGACAAGAAGCGCGAGCTCGCGGGCGAACTGCTCACGCGCCTGCAAGGACACTTTGCGCAGGGCGCCCTGCTGCATTTCGGCCAGGGAAAATGGTATCCAGGCGAACCGCTGCCGCGCTGGGCGCTGGGATGCTATTGGCGCACGGACGGCAAGCCGCTGTGGCGCGACCGATCCTTGCTGGTCACTTCGGACGGGCGCGGCAGCCATATGACCGAGGATGCGCTGCGCTTCATTCAGCGTCTCACTCTGGAGCTTGGGTTGAGCCAACGCTTCGTGATACCTGCGTACGAAGACGTAATACAGGCCATCGATCAGGAACAGAAGTGGCCAGCAAACTTCGACCCTCTCCATTCCGATCTGAAAAAGAGCGATGAACGTCGTAGGCTTGCAAAAATGATCGAGCGCGGCCTCGGCGAGCCCGTGGGTTATGTTCTTCCTCTCAAGGCAGTGCTGCCCGAGGTTAAGAAGAACACACCCAAAGCTGAGCTCGCGACAGGCTTTCGCTCCAGTCCCTGGCCTTTGCGTCGCGAACATTTGTATCTGATCGCGGGCGATTCGCCGCTGGGCTTGCGTCTGCCGCTTGCCTCGCTGCCCTGGGTTGCTCCCGCAGACAGGGAGGAAGAGTTCGGTCGCGATCCGTTCGATGCTACCGACGAAGCTCCCGATGCAAGACCGGCGCAGAAAAAGCCGCACGCCTCGGCCAGTTCAATTGAAGAGGGTTACGATCCGCGAGAGATCATCCACACCGCCTTGTGCGCAGAAGTGCGTGCGGGTGTGCTGTGCGTGTTTTTGCCGCCTGTGCCTTTGCTGGAAGATTTCGTGTCGCTGATTGCTGCAATAGAAGCCTGTGCCACGGCATTGAAGTTGCCATTGCGGCTGGAAGGTTACACACCACCGTCAGATCCCAAGCTGAAAGAATTCCGTATCACGCCCGACCCCGGCGTGATCGAAGTGAACATTCATCCTTCCAGCACCTGGGCTCAGCTGGTGGAGAATACGCAAACGATCTACGAGGAAGCGCGCCTGACAAGACTCGGCACGGAAAAATTCATGCTCGATGGACGCCATTCCGGCACAGGCGGCGGCAACCACGTCACCATAGGCGCAGCGACTCCGGCAGACTCGCCCTGCCTGCGGCGGCCGGATGTGCTGATGAGCCTGATCACGTATTGGCAGCACCACCCCGCCCTTTCCTACCTGTTCTCCGGCATGTTCATCGGCCCTACCAGCCAGGCCCCGCGTGTGGATGAAGCACGCCACGATAGCCTGTACGAGCTGGAGATCGCGTTCCAGCAAATGACCGAGCAGTTGAAACCTGGCGAGGAAAATCTGCAGCCGTGGCTGGTGGATCGATTGCTGCGCAACCTTCTGGTCGATCTTTCCGGCAACACGCATCGTGCCGAATTCTGCATCGACAAGCTGTATTCGCCCGATAGCGCGACCGGGCGTTTGGGCCTGCTTGAGTTTCGCGGATTCGAGATGCCGCCGCACGCGCAAATGTCGCTGCTGCAGATGTTGCTACTGCGTGCTTTGCTTGCACGTTTCTGGCAAACGCCTTACCGCGGCGAACTCACGCGCTGGGGAACCGGGCTGCATGACCGCTACATGCTGCCGCACTTTGTGGCGCAGGACATGCGCGATGTCGTGCTGGATCTGCAGCGTACAGGCTATGCTTTTGAGTTCGAATGGTTCGCGCCGTTCCTCGAGTTCCGCTTTCCGCGCTTTGGTACGGTGGTCTATCACGGTATCGAGATCGAACTGCGCCAGGCGATCGAACCGTGGCATGTACTGGGCGAGGAAGTCGCCGCCGGCGGCACGGCACGCTATGTCGATTCCTCGGTTGAGCGCATGCAGATCAAGGTCAGCCATATGAACGACAACCGGCACATCCTCACCTGCAATGGCCGCCCCCTGCCGCTGACGGCGACCGGCACGCGCGGCGAATATGTGGCCGGTGTGCGTTACCGGGCATGGTGCCCGCCTTCCGGCCTGCATCCGACCATCGGCGTGCAGGCACCACTGGTGTTCGATCTGGTGGATAGCTGGAATGGTCGCTCCATCGGAGGCTGCACTTATCACGTCGCCCATCCAGGCGGACGCAACTACGATACTTTCCCGGTCAACGCCAATGAAGCCGAGGCACGGCGCGTGGCACGTTTCTGGAATCACGGGCACACGCCGGGTGAAATACATATACGGCGCGAAGGACGCAATCCCGATTATCCGATGACGCTCGATCTGCGCCGTGCGCCGGAACCGATGATGGAAGGCCCTGCTGGCAAGGCCAGCGAGTTGATCAAGCCTGTTCAAAAGGCAAAGAGATAGGAGTGTTCCATTCAAGAAAAAGAGAAATTTATTGCTGTAAGTCCTGGTCGTGGCACGGTATTCGCTCAGTAACGCTCAATACATGGAATAAAGAACGGATCATGGACATATCTCTGCCGGAATACAAAAGCATTACGGCCTACGATGAGCTGTTTGATGCCAACTTGCGTCCGCGCAGCGCGGCGCAACCCCTGTTCGACTACCTGAATTCCCTGGATGCCAATGAATTGCTGGCGCGCCGTCAGGCGGTAGAAGCCAACATCATGGCGATGGGTATCACGTTCACCATCTACAGCGAAGCGGGCAACATCGACCGGGCATGGCCGTTCGATGTCATCCCGCGAGTGATGAGCCGTACCGAGTGGGACCCGATCCAGGAGGGACTCAAGCAACGCCTGACCGCACTCAATCTCTTCATCAATGACTTGTACAACAAACAACAAATCGTCAAGGATGGCGTATTTCCGCTCGAAGTACTCGAAGGTTCGGTCAATTTCAGGCCGCAGTGCATCGGTGTGACGCCCCGATTTGGCGTATGGGCACATATCTGCGGCACCGACTTGGTGCGCGATCGCGACGGTACCGTGTATGTCCTGGAAGACAACCTGCGCGTTCCTTCCGGCGTGTCCTATATGCTGGAAAATCGCCAGATCATGAAGCGGATATTTCCCGAGGTGTTTCGCACTACCTCGATCCTGCCGGTGGATGACTACCCTACCCAGCTTTACCAGACGCTGGCCGCACTTTCTCCTCGTCCCGGCGACCAGCCGGTGATCGCCGTACTGACACCCGGCATCTACAACTCGGCCTACTTCGAACACAGTTATCTCGCGCAGCAGATGGGCGCCCTTCTGGTGGAGGGACAGGACTTGCTGGTTGGCACCGACGAC
>JAJXTT010000253.1 GCA_021783525.1 Pseudomonadota bacterium | reverse complement strand
CGGCCAGATCGATGCCGCTCGGATTGCTGCTCTTGACCGTATGCAGCGCGACCAGGTGCACGACCACCGCTCCGATGATGATGAACGGGAACAGATAGTGCAACGAGAAGAAGCGCGACAGCGTGGCGTCACCCACAGTGAAATCGCCTCGCAGCCAGATGACGACCTGATCACCGAAGAATGGCGTTGCCCGGAACAGGTTGGTGATGACCGTCGCACCCCAGAATGACATCTGGCCCCAAGGCAGCAGATACCCCATGAAGGCGGTCGCCATCAGCAGCAGCAACAGTCCTTGTCCGGTCCACCACAGCAATTCGCGCGGCGCACGGTAGGAACCGTAATACAGCGTGCGTGCCATATGAACGAAGATCACAAAGAAGAAGGCCGAAGCGCCCATCGCATGCATGTAGCGCAACAGCCAGCCGTAATTCACATCACGCATGATGTGCTGGATGGAATCGAATGAAAGCGAGACATCCGCCTTGTAATGCATCGCTAGGAATATTCCCGTTACCACCTGCAGTACCAGCACAAATCCGGCGAGGAAGCCGAAGTTCCACCAGTAACTGAGATTGCGCGGTGTGGGATAACCTGTCAGATCATGCTCGATAAAACTGGTGAGCGGGAAGCGCTCGTCTATCCAATTAATTATTTTTGATTTCATGGGGTGGCTCCTTAGGCGGCTTTGCCGATAACGATCTTGTTTTCCGCCACAAAGTGATACGGCGGCACTTCAAGGTTTTTCGGCGCCGGGCCTCGCGTTACGCGGCCACTATCGTCATATTGGCTACCATGGCAGTGACAGGTCCAACCCGGCCCCTCCTTGTTCGGTACGCATCCCATATGGGTGCAGACGCCGATGACGACCAGCCACTCTGGATTCTTTACGCGCTGGCTATCCGGTTCCGGATCAAATCCCCCATTGCTCGCTTGAGCTTCCTTGATCTCGTCCGGGGTGCGGCGCAGTATGAAGACCGGCTTGCCCTGCCACGCAACCGTGCGCAGCCCACCCGGCGGAATGCCGGTCAGATCGACCTCGGTCTCGGCTTTCGCCAGCACGTCTGAGCTTGGGTTCATGCTTGCCACGAAAGGTACGCAGGTTGCCGCCACTCCTGCACCACCCACTACTGAAGTCAACTTGACCAGAAAATCCCGGCGGTCACTGTTGCTCAAAGCCTCATTCTCCATCTTTTCGCTCCTTGAGTTTATTGCAGTTTGTTAAAATCGCGTGAATTCTACGCGTGCACCCATTTACTTGCAATTGACATTACGGGGGAGTTTCCTTAAATAATGTTTAATGTCGGAAGTAACTCGGATGCGGTGCGGACCGCGCCAGGCATAACCCGAAAGGGTAGTTGACCTTACTGATGATTGCGCGATTTATGCGGCGCTTTGCTGAAAATCGAATCGTAGATCCAGTTCGGCAATCGCCTCAACAACCATCCAGCCAATCCCATTTGCCAAGGGACGACAGCGAAGGGCACACCTTGTCCGATCACGCGCGCAATGCGATGAGCCGCGATATCGGCTTCGAGGATGAAGGGCATGGGATAAGCGTTGACATCGGTCATCGGCGTCTTGACGTAGCCCGGACAGATCGTCACGACCTTGACGCCACTACCGTGGAGTTCGACTCGCAGGCTTTCCAGGTAAGTAGTCGCCGCGGCCTTGGACGCGGAGTAAGCACCCGAACCCGGCAAGCCTCGAAAGCCGGCTACGCTCGAGATGCCGACCAGCGTTCCTCGTCTTGCCTCGCGCATCGCGGCATGAAAAGGCTGGAACGTCTTCACCATGCCCAGCACGTTGATGTCCATGATGTTCTGGAACACCTCTTCGTCCTCGGCATATTCGGTGAGGGTGCCGCGACTCACACCCGCATTGGCGATGACAATGTCCGGGATGCCGGCGCGCGACATGAAGTCGACTGCCGCCCGCTGAATGGCAGGCCCATCCCGTACATCGAGCGCGTAGCAATGCACTTTGCCAGGAAACTCTGCGGCGAGGTTTTGCAGGAGCTCGCCGCGGCGGGCGAAAGCGGCGACGGTTGCGCCGCCCTCAAGATAATGGCGCGCCAGGGCCAGACCGATGCCGCTCGAAGCGCCCGAAATCACCACGGATTTCGGATTTGGACTCCTGGATCTGGCCAGATCGGCAATTCCGCTTCCTGTCCGCCCCAAAATCCCGGCTCCCGATTCCCAGATCCTGATTAGCGCTTGCTGCGTTCCTTGCGCGCCAATGCGACGACCTCATCCAGCACACGAATGGTCTCTTGCGGTTGCAGTCCGGTGATGATGTATTTTCCATCTACCGCGATCGTGGGCGTACCGCGGATGCCGTAGCTCTGAACCAGCTGGTTGCTGCGCGCAATCTTGCTGGATATCGCAAAAGAGTTGTAGCCCGCATCAAACTTGCTGCGATCGACGCCATGCTTTGCCACGAATTCCGTTATACGCGCCTCATCGCTCAGATCGATATTCTGCACGTTCCAGGCTTCAAACAGCGCGTCGTGCAGATCCTTGATCTTTCCCATCGCTTCGAGGGCGTAGTAGGTGTGCGCCATCGGCTCCCAGCTGTCATTGAAGATGACCGGCACGTATTCCAGCGTGACATCCTTGGGCATCTTCTTTTCCCAGGCGCTGATATACGGATGCAGGTGATAGCAATGAGGACACCCGTAGAAGAAGAACTCAAGCACTTCGACTTTCTTTCCGCTGCTTGTCGGCATCGGCGAATTCATGACCTTGTAATCCCTGCCGGCCACCACTTCGGCCTGCGCATAGGTCGCACACAACAAAGCCACCACCACAAACAGCTGCCTGAATAATCTCATCCTTGTCTCCTTGTCGAATCGATACGCCCGTTCACTGGGCGTGTAATTGGGTGGCGGCAATGCCGTTCTGCTTCAATGCCGCGATGGTTTTGCCCGCTTCGCTGCTGTTAAACGGGCCAAGGCGCACGCGGTGCCATTCGCCTTTATCCGGTATGGCTACCGTCTGGACACTTGCCTCGAAACCTGAGATTGCCAGTCTGGCTTTTAGTTTCTCGGCATCGCCCGCATTCTGGAACGACCCGGCCTGCAAGTAATACATCTCCTTCGATGTGGCGGCCGGCGGAGCGGGCTGCACATTGGCAGCAACGGGTCCCTTTGGTGCAGCAGTGTTTGTGGTCTTGCGTGCCGTATCGGATTTGTCGGTCAACACTTTGTAGAATTCAAAATGCTGTTTTGCCTCGCCCACTCCGGAAGCGGCCGCGGTTGCGGAAGCGGGTTCCAGAGGGGGAATACTGACCGGAACCGCAGCCTGGGGTGCCGGCTTGGCTTGATCCTTGTTGATAAAGGCAGTCGGTTTCTTTTCCAGCACGTACCACGCGACCCCCCCGGCTGCCGCAATTCCCAGCACCATGCCGATGAATACACCCGCAA
>JAJXTT010000252.1 GCA_021783525.1 Pseudomonadota bacterium | reverse complement strand
TTCCGATCTGACGGTGCCGATCTGGCTCTTCGCTTCTATCAGTTGGTGGCGATCAGCGGTCCGATGCCCGCTGGGGGTATGAACCGCGTCGAGATCGCGGTTTGTTCGATCCCTGCCCTCTTGGCCATGAAAGGGCATGCGATTGAGGGACGCTATAAACAGAAGGACGCTTACGACATCTACTACTGTATCCGGAACTATCCTGGCGGCCCAGAGGCGCTCGCCGAGGAATGCAGGCCGCTGCTTGATCATGCTAGCGGCGCGGTGGGCTATGGTTTCATTGCTGGCAAGTTCGATACCGCTGATGGTTTCGGCCCGACATGTGTGCGCCGCTTCGTTGAGGAAACGAACGTGCTTGGGGATCGCAGCCCGGAGCAATGGCAGCAGGACGCCTTCGGGCAGGTCGATGCTTGGCTGCGGGCGCTTGGCTTGAGGGAATGATGCCATGACAACAACCGCAGCGATTCGCAAATTGACAATCCAGCGCTTTCGTGGGTTGGAGAAGTTCGGCTGGCACCCTCAACCCGAAATGAACGTTGTCCTAGGAGGAGGAGATGTTGGTAAAACCACCGTGCTGGAAGCAATTGCGCTGTTGCTCAGCCCATCCAATGCGACCGTGGTGTCTGAATCCGATTACTGGCAGCGCGACAGCACACAGGAATTCGTGATCGAGGCAGTCATGACGTTGCCGGAGGCTACAGGTATCAGTTCGCAGCACAACTTTTGCTGGCCATGGGCCTGGAACGGGCAAGACGCGGTGGCGCCATCGGCATCGGAAGAGGATGACTTGCCTACCCCCGACGATCCTGTGTATCGCGTGCGTGTCCGAGGCACCACAGAACTGGAGCTAGTTTGGGAGATCGTTCAACCGCACGACGATGCTGATCAGAAAGGAGAGGGTCAGGTCTCACATTCCAACATAAAGGAGAGGGTCAAAAGGAAAGAAAGGAAAGGGTCAGGTCTCACATTACAACATGTGTTATACTACCGACATGAGCAGACCACTGAGACTGGAATTTGCCGGAGCGCTTTACCATGTGACTTCGCGGGGAAACCGGCGCGAGGCGATCTACGACGACGAGGAAGACCGTCAGCGCTTTCTCGATCTGCTGGGTGATGTCTGCGATCGCTTTCGCTGGAAAATTTTCGCCTACTGTCTGATGGACAACCATTACCATCTGTTCATAGAGACCCGGCAGGGCAATCTTTCCAGGGGGATGCGCCAGTTGAACGGCGTATATACGCAGTGGTTCAATCGGCGTCACGCCAAGGGTGGGCATGTATTTCAGGGGCGCTACAAGGCGATTCTGGTGCAGCGAGAGAGTTACTTCCTGGAGCTGTCGCGCTACGTGGTCCTGAATCCGGTACGCGCAAAGATGGCCTCCAGAGCGGAAGACTGGATCTGGAGCAGCTATCGGGCGACGACCGGGAAAGATCCGGTTCCCGATTGGCTTTGTTGTGATGAGCTTCTCGCGAATTTCGGATCGGACCTGAATCAGGCCAGAAGGGAATATGTCCGATTCGTCGACGAAGGCATCGGCCGATCCGGTCCCTGGATGGAGATCAGGAACCAGATCCTTTTAGGCGATGATCAATTCATTTCGGGGATTGGCGGGATGAGCACCTCCGGCGATCTTGCCGAAATCCCCAAGGCGGAGCGGCAGCCGCTGGTGAAATCGCTTCAGGAATATCAAAATGACTCGGCAACGAGAGATGAGGCCATGGCGCAGGCCTATCGATCCGGCGCCTACACGATGAAGCAGATCGCCGCTTTCTTTTCGCTGCATTACATGACCGTCAGCCGCGCGGTTCGCAAGATGGAAATGTTGGAATGTGAGACCTGATAATCATATAAAGGCCCTCCTCGGTTCTTCACCGGAGGGCGTAAAGTCAAAGTGTGAAAGACGACTTTCGCAAGGAGGGCATCATGAAGTATATCGGGATTGACCTGCATTCAGACAACAGTTTCGTTGCGGTTCTGGATGAGCAGGATGAGCTGGTGTATCGGAAGCGTCTGCCGAACCGACTTGAGGAGATTTTGCAGGCGATCGAGCGCTGGCGGGGCGAGGTGAGCGGGATTGCAGTGGAATCGACCTTCAACTGGTATTGGCTGGTGGACGGGCTGATGGAAGCGGGATATCCGGTGCACCTGGTGAATACGGCGGCGGTCAAGCAGTATGAAGGGCTGAAGTATGGAGACGACGAACGGGATGCGCAGCACTTGGCGCACCTGATGCGGCTGGGGCTGCTGCCGGAAGGCTATATCTACCCGAAGGCGCGCCGGGTATGGCGGGATCTACTGAGGAAGCGCATGCAGCTGGTGCAGGATCGCAGCCGCCAGATCATCCACCTGCAGACGATGGTGCAGCGCTACCTGGGCGGTCGGATCAGCGGTCATCAGGTGAAATGCCTGACGCCGGAAACCCTGGCTCAGTTGGGATTGCCCGAACAGATTTTGCCTGCGGCACAGGCGCACCTTGCGGTGCTCGGGGTGCTGACGGAGCAAATCGAGCGACTGGAACGAGACGTGAAGGCGGCGATCGGCAGTGATGTGGAATATCGGCGTCTGCAGACGACGCCGGGGATCGGCACGGCACTGGCGCTGACGATCTGGCTGGAAGTGGGCGATATCGGGCGCTTTGCCAGCCCGGGGGAGTTTGCATCTTACTGCCGCTGCGTGAACAGCGTGCGGCTGAGCAACGGCAAGAAGAAGGGCGAAGGCAACGGCAAGAACGGCAACCGCTATCTGGCCTGGGCCTTCGTGGAGGCGGCAAATTTCGCGGTGCGCTACAGTCAGGAGGCCAAAGTGTTTTACCAGAGGAAGAAATCGAAAACGAATGGCGTGGTGGCGATCAAGGCGGTGGCGCACAAACTGGCCAGGGCGTGTTACTACCTGATGCGCGACGACGTGACTTTCGATGTGAAGCGCTGCTTCGCATGAAGATGGCTGGGCGCGGCAAGCCCGAGTAGGGGTTGGCAGAACCACGAGACCTGATTGGCTGCCGCGTCCATCCAACCTGTTCGATCCGGCCTGCCCGACCGGCAAGCCTAAACGGGGTATGGGCCGCAAGGCGAACCACAGACCTGAAACCAGCAATTGGATGCGCGGTCGGAACCGATGAATTTCTGGGGCGAAAGCCAGGGGCGGAAACGCCTTGATCCAGATGGGTGACTGGTGCGGGACGACCCGACACCATCAGCAGAGATGTAGGGCGCGGGAGCGGCGGAACGGGATTGGAAACAAACCTGCGTTCAGCCTGCGGCTGAACGAAAACCTTCTTTTGCTATTTGACACCGGGCCTTTAATGGGTGACGGAGCAAATCGAGCGACTGGAACGAGACGTGAAGGCGGCGATCGGCAGTGATGTGGAATATCGGCGTCTGCAGACGACGCCGGGGATCGGCACGGCACTGGCGCTGACGATCTGGCTGGAAGT
>JAJXTT010000251.1 GCA_021783525.1 Pseudomonadota bacterium | reverse complement strand
GCCCCCCAAGGACAACCTCATGTTGCCGGGTATCACCTACGATGTCATTCTTGAACTCGCGGCCGCGAACGGCATACCGTTTGAAGTACGGAAAGTGATGAAAGAGGAGCTGTTCAGCGCCGACGAATTGCTGCTTACGTCCAGCACCAAGGAGGTGCTTGCGATCACCTCGCTCGACGGCAACCCCGTGGGCAACGGAAAGCCGGGCCCGGTGTTCGCCAGGATGCATCAGCTCTACCAGGCTTTCAAACGGGATGTGATGCGCAAATGACCGCCCCGGGTGAATCTCTCATCGAGTACCCCTGCGACTTCCCGCTTAAGGTGTTCGGCGAGGCAAAGCCGGGCTTCACGCAGGCGATCGCAAGCGTTGTGCTGGCGCATGCGCCGGATTTCGATTGCGCAAGCATCGAGACACGCAACAGCAGCAACGCGAAATACCTCAGTCTCACCTGCACCATCCGCGCCACGTCGCGCGAACAGCTCGACAATCTGTATCGCGACCTGACTTCGCACCCAATGGTTAAAATGGTGCTGTAAATTATTCCGCCTCTCCTGGCGGGATTGAACATTGCCTTCCCCATTCTTCCTTCTCCCGCAATGCGGGGGAGAGTCGGAAAAGGGGAAAAGAGGGGAAAATTCGATGCAATATCCGTCTCTGCACATCAAGGCACTGGGCATGGTGGATTACGAGCCGACCTGGCGCGCCATGCAACGCTTCACGGACGAACGCACTGCCGATACGCTGGATGAAATCTGGCTGGTACAGCACCCGCCCACCTATACGCAAGGCCAGGCAGGCAAACCGGAGCATCTGCTCAACCCGACCGACATACCGGTGGTGAAGATCGATCGCGGGGGACAGATCACCTACCACGGCCCCGGACAGATCGTCGCCTACCTGCTGCTGGACCTGCGCCGCTGGAAAATCAATGTACGCGAACTGGTGCGCCTGATGGAACAAGCCGTGATCGACCTGCTCGCGGAATATGGCGTGGCTGCGGAAGGGCGCGAAGATGCGCCCGGTGTCTATGTCGGTAATGCCAAGATCGCCGCACTGGGTCTCAAGATCAGGAAGAGTTGCAGTTATCACGGCCTGTCGTTCAATGTCGATATGGACCTTTCGCCTTTCGACAGCATCAATCCCTGCGGCTACGAAGGACTGCGCGTCACCCAGGCCATCGAGATCGGCATCTCGGTTCCGTGGGAAGAATTGCAGGCACAACTCACGCAGAACCTGGTGCATGGCTTGCAGCGGCATCTGGACAAGAAGCGCTTGCTTGAACAGTGACCGAAAACGACCATCCAGATTATGCCTGCCGCACAAACCCGGCCTCCCGGCAATGCCCGGCAATCACCAATGCAGTGCATCGAGCTGCCTCATGGTGCGGATTTTTCCGTTCCAGCAACCCCGTCGCCGAGCTAAGCTGTTGATAAATTGAACTCCATACTCTGGCACGTTGTTTGCTGACTATGTCACTGAAAGTGATGCAGGTGTGCTTACTGCTGCTTTCATGTTTCTCCTCCCTACTTGGGCATCCTTCTGGATGCCCACTTTTTCTTCGGGTGAAAGATACCTCTATGAATCGAAGCGACCTGATCTCCAAATTGGCTGAGTCGACTCCGGGCCTGCAAGCGAAAGATGTCGAGCTTGGCGTAAAAATCATCCTGGAAAAATTGGCATCGACCATCGCGAACGGAAGCCGGATAGAGATTCGCGGCTTCGGCAGCTTTGGACTGAATTACCGAAAACCACGCGATGGGCGCAACCCGAAGACCGGAGAGAAGGTCATGGTAAACGCCAGATACTATCCACACTTTAAACCGGGAAAGACTTTAAAGGAGCTGCCCGTTCACGACGAAAAATGAAGAACGCATCTCCCGGATTGGCCAAAGCCACCTGGCTGTTAACGGAAAGCACGACGCGCTGCGCAAGGGCTTATCACGCAGGAAGCCCCAGGCAATCCGCCAGAACAGCGCTGGCGACGCCATCTCGCTTGGTTGAAAATGGGGAAACCCGGGCAACATCGACTAGAACAGGCTCTGCTGACCATACTTGTCCGGCTTGATGAAACGCGTCACGTCCAGAGCATTTTCGCGGCGGTTGAAACCCAGGCGCTCACATGCGAGCCGAAAACGCCTGGACAACAACTCCGCAAACAAGCCTTGACCGCTAAAACGCGAACCGAACTCGGGGTCATTCTCGCGCCCGCCGCGCATCTCGCGCAAGCGGCTCATCACATGCTCCGCCTTCAGCGGGTAGTGCGTGCCGAGCCAATCGCTGAACAGGGTTTTCAATTCGTAAGGCAGACGTAACAGCGTATAGCCCGCAGTGTGCCCCCCATGCTCATGCGCGGCTTGCAGCACATTCTCCAGTTCCGCATCGGTCAGGTAGGGAATCACCGGAGCGACCATCACCCCGCAAGGCACACCCGCGTCGTTCAAACGTTGCATCGCCAGCAGGCGACGGCGCGGAGTGGCGGCGCGCGGCTCCATCCTGCGCGCCAGCTCCGCATCGAGCGTGGTGACAGAGATGAACACCTGCACCAGATTCTCGCGTGCAAGTTGCGAAAGCAGATCGATATCGCGCTCGACCAGCGCCGACTTGGTAACGATGGACAGTGGGTGCCTGCACTCTGCAAGCACCTCGATGATCTGCCGCGTGATCTTCCACTCTCGCTCGATGGGCTGGTAGGGATCGGTATTGGAGCCAAGCGCGATGGGTGAGCATTGGTACGCAGGTTTGGCCAGCTCAGCGCGCAGCAGGTTTGCCGCAGCGGGCTTGGCGAACAGCCTGGTCTCGAAATCCAGCCCCGGCGAAAGGTTCAGGTAGCCATGCGAAGGCCGCGCATAACAGTAGATGCAGCCGTGCTCGCAACCGCGATAGGCATTCAGCGAACGCTCGAACGGCAGGTCCGGCGAATCGTGCCGCTGAATCACGCTCTTGGCCTTCTCGACCGTCACAGTCGTCCTGAACGGTGGCAGTTCTTCATCCCTTGTGCACCATCCATCGTCGACGCGCTCGCGCGCCACATTCTCGAAGCGTCCTTCGATCTGCAACGTCGCGCCACGGCCTTTCGCCATTTCGTGTTTCACTTGATCTTTATCTCCCGCAGCCTTGCCAGCGCCTCTTCAATCCGCGCCTCACGGACAGAACGTTCGTTCTGTATTCACTATAAAGCGCACCGGAACGCAATGTCAAACTGCGCTTGATTGAACCAATAGTCTTGCCGGACCCGATGATTCGATGCATCGGTTGCAGGGACAGCAAGTTTGACAGTTTCCGTGGGTTAACCATAGAATCCGGCCGCAATCGTTGATTTGTACATCAACGCCTGCAAGGGCAAACCCGCCGAAAGGCGGGGACGCAAAGCTTCCGGGCTAAAGGACATGTTCCTATTCGACTACTCGTCGAGTGCCAGCGGGGCCGCCAGGTAATCTGAGCATTTT
>JAJXTT010000250.1 GCA_021783525.1 Pseudomonadota bacterium | reverse complement strand
TCCTGGTTGACGTTACGGCCGTCTGCCGAGATGAAAGCGACGGTGCGCCCGTATTGATCGATGGCGCGGCTGTCGATCTGCACTTGTTTCCTTCCCACCATTTCCAGCAGCGAATCGCGCGATTGCTTGCCGAACGGCTGGTCTTTTTCCGGGGCATCGATATCGGCCAGGCGTATCCTGATCTTCTGGCCATCCCGTATTGCCATCACGGTATCGCCATCCATCACGACGATCACCCTGGCGCTGAAGGTCTCGGCCTGTGCGCCCAGCGCAAGGCAACACCACAGCGCAACGAGCGCCCTCATATGACGCTTTTGATCGCCGCCAGGCACAGCAGCGTGTATCCCGCCGCCAGGATGTCGTCGAACATCACGCCCAGGCCGCCGTGCCAGGTCTGGTCAAAGTGACGGATGGGTTGCGGTTTGACGATATCGAAGAACCGGAACAACAGGAACGCGAGCAACTGCCACGCCAGCCCCTCCGGCGTGAAGAAGAGCACCAGCACGAAAGCCACGATCTCGTCCCACACAATGCCGCCGTAGTCGGACACGCCCAGCGCCTTGCCCGTCTTGTCGCACACCCAGACGCCAAATGCAAAGGCCCAGATCAGCACCAGGATGAACAGCGCATCGGTCAGGCGGGGCGCGAGATACCAATATATGGGGAATGCGACCAGCGTACCCGCCGTGCCGGGAGAGCGAGGGAACAGGCCAGCGCCGAAACCGAATGAGAGAAAATGCGCCGGATGGCTGAACAGGAAGCTCCAGTCCGGCTGGAATTTCAGTTGGTCATGCGAAGTGGTCATAGCCGCTTTCCTTTGGTTTCATCGCGCGGCCGTCTGCCGCACGCAGGGTGCAACCTTGTCCTGCACTGATACTGCCGATGCGCGTGAGCGGCAGTTGCAGTTCTGCCGCGATTGCTTCGACCCGGCCGCGTTTTGTCGCGGAGGCAGTAAAGCACAACTCGTAATCGTCGCCGCCGGACAGGACGCAATGCCGGAACAGCGCGTCATCAATGCCGTGCGTTTCAATTGCCGGTATGGCAGCGAACTGTATCTCCGCACCGGCCTGCGAGCATTCCAGAATATGCCCGAGATCGGCAAGCAAGCCATCGGAAATATCGATGGCGCTGTTGGCGATACCGCGCAATGCCAGCCCCAGCGCGACTCTCGGCCGGGGTTGATGCAAGGCCGCAAGGCAGGAAAGACGGGCATCTTCAGGCAGTGCGATCCGGCCCTGCAATTGTGCCAGCCCCAGGGCAGCCCTGCCCAACGTTCCGGATACCCAGATGTCGTCGCCGGCTTCGGCGCCGCTGCGGCGCAGTGCCTGGCCTTGCGGCACCTCGCCCATGATGGTGACGCTCAGGTTAAGGGGGCCGCGCGTGGTGTCGCCGCCGACGAGGTCCACGCCATACTCATCGGCCAAGGCGAAGAATCCTTCGCTGAACCGCCGCAGCCAGTTCTCATCTGCACCCGGCAGCGCCAGGGCCAGCGTCGCCCAGCGCGGAACCGCGCCCATGGCCGCCAGATCGGAGAGATTCACCGCGAGCGTCTTGTGGCCCAGCAGGAAGGGATCGGCATCGGGGAAGAAATGCGTGCCGCTGACCAGCATGTCGGTGGAAACTGCCAGTTCCATGCCCTCGGCGACACGGAGCAGTGCCGCATCGTCGCCCACGCCGAGGATCGCGTTCGGCGCGGGACGGGTGAAATAGCGCTGGATGAGATCGAATTCAGACAAACCGAACCCCGAAGAATCAGCTACAGAGTACGCGGAGGTCACAGAGAGAGTGGTATGTACGGTGGTGCTGCGGCGATCTCTCTGCGTACTCCGTGTTCCCTGTGGCAATAGGTTGAAAGCTATTTCGCCTTTACTTCTGTCGCGCGCACTTGCGCCGCCAGCTTGTCGAGCACGCCGTTGACGAACTTGTGCCCGTCGCTGCCGCCGAAAGTCTTGGCCAGTTCCACCGCCTCGTTGATGACGACGCGATAGGGTATTTCGGGGTGATGGGTCAGTTCGTATGCGCCCAGCAGCAATACGGAATATTCGACGGGGCTCAGTTCATTCACGGCACGATCCAGATGCGGCGCGATCTGCGCGGACAATGCCTCGCTCTCGGCGACCGCGCCTTTCAGCAATTGCCCGAAGAATTCCGTGTCGTAACGTCCCAGGCTCTTTTCGGACAGCGTGCCCTTCTCGATCAGCGACGGACTCTTGCCTGAAAGCCGCCATTCGTAGACTCCCTGCATCGCCAGTTCGCGCGCGCGATGGCGCAGACTCTTCGCGGGATTGTGCTGTTTGGCGTCGCTCATGCGAGCGCTTTCAGCAGGTGCACCATCTCGATGGCAACCAGTGCCGCTTCCGCCCCCTTCACGTTGACGCGCACTTCAGCCTGTTCGTCGGTGTCGGTGGTCAGGATGGCGTTGGCGACCGGCACGCCGCTGTGCAGTTGCACTTCGCCCACTCCGCGCGCCGATTCGTTGGAAACGACCTCGAAATGGTAAGTGTCGCCGCGTATCACCGCCCCCAGCGCAATCAGCGCGTCGAACTTCTTGCTCTGCGCCATGGCTTGCAGCACCAGCGGGATCTCCAGCGCGCCGGGCACGGTCGCTAGGGTGATGTCGTTCTCGCTGACGCCGCTCAGTACCAGTTGCTGGCGGCATGCTGCCAGCAACCCTTCGCACACGACTTCATTGAAGCGGCTCTGCACGATGCCGATGCGCAGGCCCTTGCCGTCCAGGTTCTGTTCGATCTCTTTCATTTGTTTTCCTTGCATTGACAGTAACGCACCACTTCCAGACCGAAGCCGGTCATGCTGGGCAATTTGCGCGGGGTGGCGATCAGGCACATCTTGCCGACGTTGAGATCGCGCAATATCTGCGCGCCGATGCCGTAGCTGCGCGGATCCCACCGCGCGTGATCAGGTTCCGGTTTGGCCGCGGCCCGGGCCAGGAGGCTCGCCGATGTCTCGGTGTGGTGCATCATCACCAGCACGCCCGCCTCGGACTCGCTGATCTTCTTCAGGGCGTCATGCACGCTGGTTGAGTTGGGCAGGCTGACCTGCTCCATGAAATCCAGCGCGGACAAGGGTTCATGCACGCGCACCACAGTCTCGATCTGCGGCTGGATGTCGCCCTTCACCAGCGCCAGATGGGTACGCTGGGTGGTCTTGTCGGTGTAGCTCACCAGTTCGAATTCGCCGTAGGTGGTTCGCACCGTGCGACGCGCCACGCGCTCGACCAGCGTCTCGTTGTGGATGCGGTACTCGATCAGGTCGGCGATGGTGCCTATCTTCAGGCCGTGTTCCCTGGCGAACGGTATCAGGTCCGGCAGGCGCGCCATCTCCCCGTCCTCCTTGATGATCTCGCAGATCACCGCCGCCGGCATCACGCCGGCCATCTGTGCCAGGTCGCAGCCCGCTTCGGTATGTCCGGCGCGCACCAGCACGCCGCCC
>JAJXTT010000249.1 GCA_021783525.1 Pseudomonadota bacterium | reverse complement strand
ACAAACTCTGGGATTCTCACGTGGTGCGGCAGGACGCCGACGGCACCGCGTTGCTGTACATCGACCGTCATCTGGTGCACGAAGTGACCAGTCCGCAGGCTTTTGAAGGCCTGAAGCTGGCGCAGCGCAAGCTCTGGCGCACCTCGTCCATCCTCGCGGTGGCTGATCACAACGTGCCGACCACGAACCGTGCGGCGGGCATCGCCGACCCGGTGTCGCGCTTGCAGGTGGAGACGCTGGACGCCAACTGCGCAGAATTCAAGGTGACCGAGTTCAAGATGAACGACGCGCGCCAGGGCATCGTGCATGTGATCGGCCCGGAGCAGGGTGCGACCTTGCCGGGCATGACGGTGGTATGCGGCGACTCGCACACCAGCACGCACGGCGCGTTCGCGGCGCTGGCCCATGGCATCGGCACGTCCGAAGTCGAGCACGTGATGGCGACGCAATGCCTCGTGGCCAAGAAATCGAAGGCGATGCTGGTCAAGGTGGAGGGCGCCTTGGGCAAAGGGGTGACCGCCAAGGATGTCGCGCTTGCGGTGATCGGCAAGATCGGCACGGCCGGCGGCACCGGTTATGCCATCGAATTCGCGGGCAGCGCGATCCGTGCCTTGAGCATGGAGGGGCGCATGACGTTGTGCAACATGGCGATCGAAGCCGGTGCGCGCGCAGGCATGGTGGCGGCAGACGAGACGACCCTGGCTTACATCAAGGGCCGTCCGTTTGCGCCGCAGGGCGAGCAATGGGGCAAGGCGGTGGCGTATTGGCGCACGCTGCATTCCGACGCGGGTGCGCAATTCGATGCGATGGTGGAACTGGATGCTGCCGGCATACGGCCGCAGGTGACCTGGGGAACGTCGCCCGAGATGGTGACGTCCATCGACGGGCGCGTGCCGGACCCGGCATCCGCGCCGGACGCGGTGAAGCGCGGCGACTGGGAGCGTGCGCTGGCCTACATGGATCTGAAAGCGAATACGCCGATCGGCGAGATCAGGATCGACAAGGTGTTCATCGGCTCCTGCACCAACGGCCGCATCGAGGACATGCGCGCGGCGGCAGCCGTGGCCAAGGGCAGGAAGGTTGCGACCAATGTGAAGCTGGCGATGGTGGTGCCCGGTTCCGGCCTGGTGAAGGCGCAAGCGGAGAAGGAAGGGCTGGACAAGGTGTTCATCGAGGCCGGCTTCGAATGGCGCGACCCGGGTTGCTCGATGTGCCTGGCGATGAACGATGACCGTCTTTCGCCGGGCGAGCGTTGTGCGGCGACTTCCAATCGCAATTTCGAAGGCCGCCAGGGGCAGGGTGGCCGCACTCACCTGGTCAGCCCGGCGATGGCGGCGGCAGCGGCGATCGCCGGACATTTCATTGATGTGAGCAAGGAGTGAATGATGAAACGAATATTCATGTTGCTGTCGTTGTTGCTGGTGGTGCAGTTCGCACAAGCCGAAGAAGAAAAGAGTCTGCCCAAGAAGATCGGCGATAGCGTGAAAAAAGGCGGCGAAGCCGCTGGACGCGGCATCGAGAAGGGTGCTGACGCTACCGTTAAAGGGCTCAAGAAGGCCGGAGAATGGGTCGGCAAGGAGATGGAAAAGGGCGGCGAAAAATTGAAGAAAGAGAGCAAGTGATGCGTAAGTTCGAGTTGCTCGATGGCCTGGTCGCGCCCCTGGACAGGGCCAACGTGGATACCGATGCGATCATCCCGAAGCAGTTCCTGAAGTCGATCAAACGCAGCGGTTTCGGCCCGAACGCGTTCGACGAATGGCGCTACCTCGATCACGGCGAGCCGGGCATGGACAACAGCAAGCGGCCCCTGAACAAGGACTTTGTGCTGAACCAGCCGCGCTACCAGGGCGCGCAGATATTGCTGGCACGCGAGAATTTCGGCTGCGGCAGTTCGCGCGAGCATGCGCCATGGGCGCTGGAAGACTACGGCTTTCGTGTCATCATCGCGCCGAGTTTCGCCGACATCTTCTTTCACAACTGCTTCAAGAACGGCCTGTTGCCGATCAAGCTCGAAGCGGCGAAAGTCGATGCGTTGTTCAAGGCGGTCGAGGCCAACGCCGGATACAGGTTGAAGGTCGACCTGGAACAGCAGACCGTCACGGCCCCGGACGGCACGGTGTACAAGTTCGAGGTGGATGCATTCCGCAAGCATTGCCTGCTGAACGGTCTGGACGATATCGGACTCACCTTGCAGCATGTGGAAGACATCAGGGCTTATGAAACGAAGCACCGCGCAGCGCAGCCATGGCTGTATGCGTAATTTTCCGGGGACAACGAAATGAAGATAGCAGTATTGCCGGGTGACGGCATCGGGCCCGAGATCGTCGCGCAGGCGGTCAAGGTATTGGAGGCATTGCGCAGCGACGGGCAGAAGATCGAGATGGAATACGCGCCTATCGGCGGCGCGGGCTACGATGCGGCACAAGACCCGTTGCCCGAAGCGACGCTGGAGCTGGCGAAAGCGTCCGACGCGGTGCTGCTCGGTGCCGTGGGCGGTTACCAGTACGACAATCTGCCGCGCCCGCAACGTCCCGAGCAGGGTTTGCTGCGCATCCGCAAGGGGCTGGGACTGTTCGCCAACCTGCGTCCGGCGATGGTGTATCCGGAGCTGGTGAGTGCTTCGACGCTGCGCCCGGACATCGTGTCCGGTCTGGATATCATGATCCTGCGCGAACTGACCGGCGATATCTATTTCGGCCAGCCGCGCGGCATCCGCACGCTGGACAGCGGCGAGCGCCAGGGCTTCGATACCATGCTCTACAGCGAATCGGAGATCCGTCGCGTTGCGCATGTAGGCTTCCGGATCGCGATGAAACGCAACAAAAAACTGTGTTCGGTGGACAAGGCCAATGTGCTCGATACCAGCATGTTCTGGCGCGAGATCGTGACCGACGTGGCGAAGGAATATCCGCAAGTCGCCACGTCGCACATGTATGTCGACAATGCCGCAATGCAGCTGGTGCGCGCGCCCAAGCAGTTCGACGTGATCCTGACCGGCAACATCTTCGGTGACATCCTGTCGGATGAGGCGTCGATGCTGACCGGTTCCATCGGCATGCTGCCGTCGGCTTCGCTGGACTCGAACAACAAGGGCTTGTATGAACCGTGCCACGGTTCGGCTCCGGATATCGCGGGCAAGGACATCGCCAATCCGCTGGCGACGATCCTGTCGGTGGCGATGATGATGCAATACACTTTCGGACGCGCGGATATCGCGCAACGCATCGAAGCGGCAGTGCGCAAGGTGTTGCAGCAGGGCCTGCGCACCGGCGACATATATGAAGAAGGCATGAAGAAAGTCGGTTGCAAGGCGATGGGTGATGCGGTTGTCGCAGCCCTGTGATTAATTCAGTGAGGTAAACCCCCGGCTATGCCGGGGGACTCACCAAGGTTTGACCTATACGACGGTCGGAGTGAATCTCCGAGTCTTGACCAAAAGACGAAGGAGATTCACAAATGAAAGAGTACCAG
>JAJXTT010000011.1 GCA_021783525.1 Pseudomonadota bacterium | reverse complement strand
TGGAAGTCAGCTGGGAAACGATACGTTCCGGCCTGGCATCGTTCGTCAACGATGCGCAAACCGCGCCGGGCAGGTTCAATTTCTTCGACTATCGCGGCGCCAACGTCGTCGCCGACTATGGCCACAATCCGGATGCGATCCACGCACTGGTGCCTGCCATCGAAAGCATTCCGGCCGGGAAGCGCGTGGTGGTGATCAGCGGCGCGGGCGACCGCCGCGATGTCGATATCATCCGCCAGACGGAAATCCTCGGCGATGTATTCGACGAGATCATCCTGTACCAGGACCAGTGCCAGCGCGGGCGCGAGAACGGCGAAGTGCTGGCGTTGCTGCGCCGGGGCTTGGCCGGCGCCAAACGCGCGACGCACATCGATGAGATCACCGGCGAGTTTCTCGCCATCGACACCGCGCTTGCGCGCCTGAAAGCGGGGGATCTGTGCCTGGTCCTGATCGACCAGGTTGACGAGGCGCTGGAGCACATAGCCAAACGCGTTGCCGGCGGTTGAGCGGCGTTATCACGCGGACGTTGCGCTCGCTTCAAGGACTCCTTCGACCCATCGTAGAATTCAAGTCCATCCGAAATCTCCGGGCCCCAACGCAAATTGCAGATGGCTTGTTATTGCTCGTCTTCCGTATCGGTGACAACTATACGACGTGCTCCCAATCATCTCCCGCTTTCGGCTCGGGCATCAGCGCGCCATGGTAATCGTAGAGCCGCATCAGGGCAGAGACGACCGGCGTCGGGAATCCCTGGCGACCGCCGCGCTCGTCGAAGATGATCTTGCCGAGATACTGCTGCAACAGGACGGAACCCCACATCAGCGTTATCTTTTCGCCGATCTTCGGGAACTGATCCTGGACCAGGGTAAAACAGGGAGCGACGTCCGGTGGCAACACGGGCGCACGCGGCGCCTTGGGGACAGCAATCTTGATAGCCATGATCACACCTCTCGGATGGGTTGGAGGGGAATCTAGCACCAACGCTTTTTCGGGAATATATGCCAAAAGATATAGGCCTCTGCATAGGCTTCGCGCAGACCGGGCTCTCCCAATCAAGAGAGTGACCGGCAACGACCTTCATTCGACTCAATTTTTCAGCCATGCATGGCCGCAAGCGAGGATAATTGCGCATGACCAAGACCACCCCGCCCCCCTCTTCAACCGCAGCCGGCGCCGCCGGACGCTCCTTCAACGAACTGCCGCTGTCGCCCTCCATGCTGGCAACCCTGGAACAGCTGGAATACCGGACGATGACGCCCATCCAGGCCGCCAGCCTGCCGATCACGCTGGCCGGACACGACCTCATCGCCCAGGCCAAGACCGGCAGCGGCAAGACCGCCGCGTTCGCGCTGCCGCTGCTCACGAAACTCAATCCGCGCCACTTTGGCGTGCAGGCCATGGTGCTGTGCCCGACGCGCGAGCTGGCCGACCAGGTGACGCAGGAGATGCGTCGTCTGGCGCGCTTCGCCGACAATATCAAGATCCTGTCGCTGGTCGGTGGCAGCACGATGCGCCCGCAGCGCGACAGCCTGGAACACGGCGCGCACATCGTCGTCGGCACACCGGGCCGCATCATGGACCACATCGAACGCGGCAGCCTGAAGCTGGATGCGATCAACACGCTGGTGCTGGACGAAGCGGACCGCATGCTGGACATGGGCTTTTACGACGACATCGCGTTCGTGGTGAAGCAATGCCCGACGGATCGCCAGACGATGTTGTTCTCCGCCACTTACCCGGAAGGCATCGCGCGGCTGGCAAGCAAATTCATGCGCAATCCGCAGGAAGTCAAGCTGCTGGAGCAGCACGAAGGCAGCAAGATCCGCCAGCGTTTCTACGAGATAAAACACGAAGAACGCCTGCAGGCCGTCGCGGCATTGCTCAAGCATTACCGCCCGGTCAGCACGCTGGCCTTCTGCAACACCAAGCAACAATGCCGCGACCTGGTGGACGTGCTGCATGCGCAAGGCATACACGCGCTGACACTGAACGGCGACATGGAACAGCGCGAGCGCGACCAGGTGCTGATCCAGTTCGCCAACCGCAGCTGCTCGGTGCTGGTCGCCACCGACGTTGCCGCGCGCGGACTGGACATCGCGCAGCTCGAAGCCGTCATCAACGTCGATGTCACGCCCGATCCAGAGATACACGTCCACCGCATCGGCCGCACCGGCCGTGCCGATGCGGAGGGCTGGGCGCTGAGCCTGGCCAGCCCGGCCGACATGAATCGCGTTTCGAACATCGCCAGGATGGTGGGCAGCGAACCGGAGTGGCACACCCTCGAATCGGTGAAAAGTGAAAACGACAAACCGCTGATCCCGCCGATGGTCACGCTGCAGATCCTCGGCGGCCGCAAGGAAAAGATCCGTCCGGGAGACGTGCTGGGCGCCCTCACTGGCGAAGCCGGATTCACGCGCGAACAGGTCGGCAAGATCACCGTGACCGATATGACCACCTACGTCGCCGTCGCGCGCAACATCGCACGCGAGGCAGTCAAAAGACTCTCTGCGGGAAAAGTGAAGGGCAAGACGGTGAAGGTGCGGGCGCTGGAAGATTGAGCATTGCCACTGGCGCAGGATGCCGGGAGTGAGAGGCCAGACTTGTCGCTAGATCGTTGACTGCCTGGCACCCGCCGCATCCGCGCGGGAAGCCAGCCAACTGCCAAATCTGTGCGCAGGATGATCCTCCGTCAGCGAGTCACGCCATATGATGTAAAGCGATTTTTTGGGGCCACCATCTTCAAGCGGGATCGACACCAACAGACCTGCCTGTATTTCCTCGATCACCGAGCCGGCCAGAACAAGCGAAATGCCGAGTCCGGCTTTGACCCATTGCTTGACTGCGTCTGTTGAACCGAGTTGCATGCCGGCTTTGAGCTCGGGCGCATCGACTCCAAAATAATTGGCGAGAATTCGTCCCGTTCCGCTTCCAGATTCACCCCCTAGCAAGGGGACGCCCTTGAGCATGTCACGTGGCAAACTGCTCAGTGTCGCCCAGGGATGGGTAGGCGGCACAATGACAACGAGTTCCTCATGTCTCCACAGACGAGCCACATACCCTGGTCGTCCATCCCACCATTCCATAGCCGCCACATCCACGTCTCCGGCGGCAAGCTTATCGGCAACTGTCGGGTTCTGATAGATCTGCACATCCAGTTGTCGCTTGTCATTGGAGGCATCGAGATATGCCTTCACATAGGGCGACAACAGGTAGATTCCAATATTGCTGCTGGCGCCAATCGTGAGCGGCTTGTCGCGAAACACGCTCAAAGCGCTGTCATTCAGCTTCAACATTCTTTCGGCATACGGAAGGAACACACTCCCCTCGCGTGTAAGACTGCAACCCGCCGAATCCCTATTGATCAGGCGGACTCCGAGTTGCGCCTCCAATTTTTGTATCTGCTGAGAAATCGCGCCCTGCGACAGCCCGCGTTCTCGCGCCCCCGCCCTGAAACTGAAGTGCCGCGAGATAGACAGGAAGCTCGCCAACTGATCGAGATTAAGCGTGCTCAGACCGGGACTCCCTCTAAAGGACGATTTATCGCACCCTGCGGAATCTCATCGCCCAGCAACTGCAAAATGTTGGTTGCAGCTTCCATCTCGATTGCAAGCCTTACCGAATCTACAGCTGAACCGATATGCGGGGTGAACAACGTTTGCTCCGTGTTCATCAACAGGCGCGCCGGAATACCGGAAGGTCGACCAGGGCGTGACCACTCTTCCATTTCAAAGACGTCAGCCGCGTAACCGGCAAGCTTGCCGGAGGCGAGTGCATCGGCGACCGCCGCTTCGTCAACCACCGACCCCCTGCAAGCATTGACCAGATATGCGCCGGTCCTCATGGCTACAATCGATTCTGCATTGATCAAGTGCAAGGTGTCAGCGTTGTAGGGAACCATGGGCACTACATAGTCGCTTTCAGCCAGGAGTTGTCCCATGTCGACACGTCGCAAACCCCAGCGCGCCTCATACTCGGGAAGCAGCGGCTTGATATCGAAATAATTGAGCTTCATCTCGTATCCCTGAAGACGCGCCGCAATCGCCTGACCCACAGCCCCCATGCCGATAAACCCGAGTGTGCGCCCTGTCAGGCCCGCCCCGTAAAGTTCCGGTCGCCAACCTTCGAACTTTCCGCTTCGAATGAATTTGTCTCCCTGCATGATCTTGCGCGTCAGTCCGATCAAAAGTCCGATCGCGAGCTCGGCTGTCGGTATCGTCAGAAGATCCGGCACGTTGGTGATCCATATACCGCGCTTGGTACAGGCTTCGACATCGTAGTTGTCGTACCCTTTAAGAGCACAGGCAACCAGGCGGAGCCGCGGACATGCTTCGATGAATGACTTGTCGATGCTGTCTGTCATGAAGGTCATGATCACATCCGCGTCGTACGCACGCCGCAGAATCTCTTCGCGCGAAAGACGCTCTCTGGTCTCGTTGGGAACGACAATGCAATGCTCGGACAAACGGCTGATGACTGCCGGATGCACCCAGCTGGTAATGACTACTTTTGGTTTCACTCTAAAGTCTCCCGTTATTTGAAACGTCTTCTCAGATAGCCGCTAAAGGCGTCCACCAATGTGACCATTAGCAGGATCACCAGCAAGATCGCCGATACATCCTGATACTGCATGATGCGCAGCGAGCCCATCAGTTCAAAACCGATGCCGCCCGCTCCGACCATACCCATGACAGTTGATGCCCGGAAGTTGTATTCCCATCGGTAAATCGATGTATCGACGAGTTGCGGCAACACCTGTGGCAACACGCCGTGCAACATAACCTGCAACGGCGTGGCACCTGCCGCGCGGGCCGCTTCGACGGGTGCCTCGTCGGCATGCTCGATCGCCTCCGCAAAGAACTTGCCGACCATGCCTATCGAATGCAATCCGAGTGCCAGCACGCCTGGCAACGCGCCAAAGCCGACTGCGGCCACAAAGATGATGCCCATGATCAACTCGGGAATGGCGCGCAACGCATTGAGAAGGCCGCGCGCCAACTGATATACCAACGGATGTGGCGTGGTGTTGCGCGCTGCCAGAAAGGCCAGCGGTAGCGACAGACAAATCGCGAGCGCCGTACCGGCGATGCTCATCGCAAGGGTATCAAGCACCGGCTTTATCCAATTGCGCGCATCGTCAAAATTTGGCGGCATCATCTCGCCCACGAGGCTGAGCAGACTTGGGACCCCCTCGGCAAGACGTTTTCCGTCAAATAAGCCCACGTAATGTGCACAGAAGGCAATAACCGCCAAGATGAAAGCGAACCGCAACGCGCCAATATTCCAGGCGCGCCGCTGTCGGCTCAGTACCTGCTCACAATTGGCCGAATTCGTATTCATTTCATCGATTACATATACGAGGCCAGATCGATCTTCAGCAGATATCCGAGATTGCGCACGACATCGTAGTCCTTGTCGGAAATCGTCTCGAAGCCGTCAGCCTTGAAGGGCTTGAGCACAGCCGGATCCTTGAGGTTGAGAAATGCGGAGCGAATCTTGTCTTTCAGTTCCGGCTTCAAATTTGAGCGCATCGTCCAAGGATACTGGGGGAAAGGTTTCGAATATTCCACGACAATCACCTTTGCCGGATCAATGATTTTGCGCTCGACCAGAGATTCAAAGATCGGTCGGCTTAAACCACCAGCCTGGGCGTGCCCATTCTGTACTGCCATGGCCACGGCGTCGTGAGACCCTACAAAATGCTCTTCGTAGTCGCGTCCCGCATCAAGCCCTTTTTCCGCCAGCACCGATTTGGGGATCAAATGGCTGGAAGTCGATGCCTTGTCGCCAAATGCCATGTTCTTGCCTTTGATGTCCTCAATCTTCTTGATGCCGGACGCCGCGTTGGCAATGACTACCGATTGATATGTCGTACTTCCTTTGCTCTTGAGGGCAACGAAGGGTTCGATCTCGCTGCGCTGGCGTGCCAGCACGTAGGAAAGCGGTCCGAAGTAGGCCAGGTCGATACGACCATGACGCATCGCCTCGATCATGGAAGAGTAGTCGGTCGTGACAATGAGCTCGATCTTCTTGCCCAGCGTCGCCTCAAGATAGTCCTTCAATGGCTGGTTGTTCTTGATGACCGTGCCAGCGTTCTCATCCGGCAGAAGTGCTACCTTAAGTGTGTCCGGATTCGGGTCCGGCGCCGCTATGGCACCGATGGAAGTGGCAAATAGGAACATCAGCATCATCAATTTCATCAGTAGTTTCATGGCTTACTCCTTATCAATGGCTAGGTCAAAACAGGGAACATTACGGGCTGGGAAGCGACCACATCCCGGATATTGCCCGGAGTCTGGTCATAGATCGTTTGCAGCAATACGTCGGTTAATTCATCGGGAGCACCGTCGAACACGACATGACCGTGCGCCAAGGCAATGATGCGATCGGCGTATTCGCGCGCCAGATCCACCTGATGCAGGCTGACGACCGACGTGATGCCGTCTTCGCGACAAATGCTCTTGAGCTGCGACAACACGCGCCGCGAAGTCGCAGGGTCCAGACTGGCTACAGGCTCGTCCGCCAGCATCAAGCGCGGCTTCTGGGCCAGTGCACGGGCAATGCCCACACGTTGCAGTTGGCCTCCGCTCAGTCGGTCCACCCGTTCGGTTGCCTTATGCAAGAGTCCGACACGATCCAAGCACTCGAGCGCGATCCGCTGTTCCGCACGCGCCAGCGGAAACAGGGTTCGCCATGTCGAGTGATAGCCGATGCGGCCAAGCAGAACATTGGAGAGCGCCGTCTGGCGGCTGATCAACTGGTGCTGCTGGAATATCATGCCCGTCCGACTGCGGTGCAGCCTGAGTTTGGCGGGCGTATCGATGACGCCGATATCCGCAGCCCTAACGCATCCGGTCGTCGGCGTATTGAGCAAGTTCAGGCTACGCAGCAAGCTGGACTTGCCGGCACCGGAAGCCCCCAGCAACACATTGAATTCCCCGCGCCTGAAATGCAGCGTGGTTGGATGTAGTGCGACCACCTCTTTGGGATACCTAACTGAAACATTTGCAAGTTCAATCACGGTCAACACTCCATTGTTCCGCCAGGTTGATTGGTAAATCAAATCAATCACGGTATCTAATCAATGTTTTCTAAACGACGTGAAGAGTAAGTTTCTAAAGTGACAGCTCGGTGTCTGCCTGATGAACTTTTTGTGAACTCGTGATGGCCGGATTATCCAACTGATCTATTAATGAGCTTTCCATAATTCAAGGCAGAGCTGAACCTTTCGATCTGGTGTAAGGAGAACTGGAAAGAGAGTCGTCATTCCCGCGAAGGTGTCATGAATTGCTGAAAAATCAATAATGAAGGGAACTGCAGTGAAGGTGCGGGCGCTGGAGGACTGACATGGCGAGCACGCTTCCTCTCCGCCAGTTAGTGTCGGAGCGCAATTCACCAAGTTGGAAAAAGATGCTCGTGAACGGCTGCGGAAAGACCTGACCAGACTTCCATGGCAGGCCAGGACCTGCCATTTGCAGTTGCGCCTGATGCGAACATCCGGCCATTCATCCGGCCGGTGGTAATGGACGGGTGATACACTAGAACAGCGCAAAAGAGAGTCTCACCAGCCGGACGCTGTTCCGCAGCACGCTGGAGCCTCCAGGTTGGCAGCAAATTGTGGGGGATTCCTGAATGACTGTACCTGCACCACGTCAATTCTTCTCGTTGTTTGCCTTCATTCCACACGCGGTTTCGGTCATTGCGGCGACCGTGGGCGCGTTCGTGCTCATCGGATGGGTGTTCGATCTGGACAGTCTCAAAAGCGTGCTCCCCGGCTTGGCTATCATGAAGGTGAATACCGCCGTGGGCTTCATCCTGGCAGGTGTTGCGCTATTGGGCATTGAAACCAGCGGTGAACGCGGCACGATGCGGATTGGCGCTCAAGCTTGCGCCGTCCTTGTACTGCTGATCGGCGTGCTTACGCTGGGGGAGTACACTAGCGGAGCAAATTTCGGCATAGACCAGTTCCTGATTCCGGAAACAACGCACTTCGCGGGCGATATTCCCGGCAGAATGGCCATAAACACCGCCCTCAGCTTTGCCGGACTGGGTGCCGCCCTGCTGTTGCTGAGCTTGGGTCAAGGCAGTCAGGTCGCCGTGATCCATGCGCTAACCATCGCGCCTGTCATCCTCGGCGGCTCCGCACTCATCGGCTATGGCTATGACATTGAGGACTTTCTGCGGGAAAAGCTCAATTACACGCCCATGTCCATACATGCGGCAACAGTCTTTGTACTCCTTGCGGTCGGGATCATGAATGCGCGCCCCGATTATCCGTTGCGGCGCTTCGCCACCAGCAACAACCCCGCCGGCGTCATGGTGCGGCGCCTCCTGCCCGCGGCGATGGCCTTTACGCTGGCGACAGGCTGGTTGATCCAGCGAGGCTACCATGCCGGATACTTCGGCGAGACCTTTCTGCTCGCGCTGTTTACGACCGTAAGCATAGCCGGACTGGCCGCGCTGATACTGGGGAACGCGGGAACAGTCTATGACGCAGCTGTTCGGCGCGAAGCCGTGGAGCAAGCGTTGCGCGAGAATGAAGAGCAGTTGAACACGATCATCAGCATCTTGCCAACGGGGCTCTGGGTGCTTGACGCGGAAGGAAAAATCACTTTCGGCAATCCTGCCGCGCAACGAATCTGGGCCGGGGTGCGCTACGTTGAGCTTGAGCGCCTCGATGAATACAAGGGCTGGCGCGTTGACAGTCGAAAACCAGTCGGAGCGCATGAGTGGGCCGGTGCACGGGCGGTCGAAAAAGGCGAAACTTCCATTGAAGAAGAAATCGAGATCGAGTGCTTCGACGGTACGCACAAGATCATTCTCGACTCCGCAGTGCCTCTGCGCCGACTCGATGGGAGCATACGCGGCGCTGTCACCATCAACCAGGACATCACCGAGCGCAAGCGCAGCGAGGACGAGCTGCGCAGGTCATCCAACGAAATCGAAGATCTGTACAACCATGCACCGTGCGGTTATCACTCGCTGGATGAGAACGGCCTGATTATCCGGATGAACGACACCGAGCTGGAATGGCTTGGCTATAGCCGTGAGGAAGTGGTTGGCAAAATGCGATTCCCCGATTTGCTCACGCCCGACAGCTTGCAGATATTCCAGGAAAATTTTTCCCGCTTCAAGGAACGCGGCTATGTACATGATCTTGAATTCACGCTGAAACGCAAGGATGGCTCGGTATTTCCCATTTTGCTGAGCGGGACGGCCATCCGCGATACTGCGGGCCGCTATTTGGCGAGTCGCTCTACGTTGTTTGACCTGACCGAGCGCAAGAAACTGGAACGTGAACTGGAGCGTCAGGCACGCATTGACTTGCTGACCGGCCTCAATAACCGGCGCCATTTCTTCGAATTGGCGGAGCAGCAACTTGCGCGCGACAGGCGCCATGACAACCCGCTCTCGTTGCTGATGCTGGACCTGGATCACTTCAAGTCAGTGAACGACACCTACGGGCACCACGCCGGCGATGACGCACTCAGAAAAATGAGCGAGGTGTGCACCCATACCTTGCGCGAAATCGATATTGTCGGACGTCTTGGCGGCGAAGAATTTGCCGTGCTGCTGCCTGAGACTGCAAGCCAGCAAGCGCTGGACGTTGCGGAACGATTGCGGCGGTCTGTCGAGATGGCAGCCGTAAATCTGGAAAGCGGCGCTTCCCTGCACTTCACGGTTTCGATCGGGGTCACCAGTTTCGCCGCGGCGGATGTCAGGATAGACGCCATGCTCAAGCGTGCCGACACTGCCTTGTACAAAGCCAAGAACGCAGGACGTAACCAGGTATGCTTTGAGGGCGCCGACTGAAATGCAGAATCTCTCCTTTTGAGTGGCGGATCCAGGTTCCCCAAGTTGCGTTTATCCGGCCACATCGGGCCTTATAAAGCTGAATCGACTCCATCCCACAGTCTGGCGCCGCCCGCATCCAGGTAAGTCAGGTAAGCCCGCAAGTCGAACTCCAGTTGCGCATAATCCGGTTCCATATGCCGGCACAGCTGGTAGAACGCCTTGTCGTGCTCGCGTTCCTTCATGTGTGCCAGCTCGTGCACCACGATCATGCGCAAGAATTCCGTTGGCATCTCCTTGAACAAAGTCGCTACGCGAATCTCGCGCTTGCTCCTGAGATTGCCTCCCTGCACCCGCGAGACGGTGGTGTGCGTGCCCAGCGCATTCTTGATGACATGCAGTTTGCTGTCGTATGCCACCTTGCTCAGTTGTCCGGCGTTGCCCATGTATTCGTTCTTGATTTCCAGCACGTAGGCATACAGTGCCCTGTCTGTGCGCACGGCGTGGGCCAGTGGGTACTTCTGTCGCAGCAGGTCTGCCAGCCGCCCTTGTTCGATCAGCTGTTGCACCTGGGCGACCAGTGCGACTGGATAGCCAGCAAGATAGTTCTGTGGTGGTTTCGGGCGCATGACGTGATCTACGGGTGGAAATACGGGCAAATTCGGTTTGCCTCTGCAGGGATGGCGCGGGCAAACGGGTCTGGCAGCCTCATCCCGGCCAGGAAAGAACGACAAACTCGCTTCCGCCGAACACGAAGCCGGCAACTTCGCGCATGCCCATCTTCTCGTGGGCACGCAGCGATGCCGGGTTGTCGCGCCGGATGAAGAGGATGCCCTCGCGCATCGGTACCAGGCGCCGCAACTCCGAAAACATCGCTTGCGCCAGCCCTTTGCCGCGCGCCTCGGCCTCCACGCAGATGGGACCATACACATAGGCATCGGCCGTGCCGGGATACGCGGCGAGCATGGCCTTGATGACAGGAACGTCCGCATTCATCTCGCGCGTGCTCGTCATCAGGTATCCAGCGACCCGTCCGTCGCGGCGTGCCACGATCAACGGCATCTCGCTCATCATCTCGATGATCCTGGCGGGCGGCAGGCAGGCGGAGAGCGTACCGCCGCGCTCGGGCTGGTTCGCCGCCTGAAGCGCCACGATGCCTTCCAGGTCGCTCAAGGACGCACGGAGGATGTCTGTTCCACTTCTTGTCACGATCGATTTCCCGGTGCATGAAGATTATTCATCTGATGGATGGAACATCAACTTTCGGGCCGATCCGGCTGTAGCATGCTTTCCGGCTTGCCGCCGGTGGTGCGCCACTTGACGATCTCGCTTGCCGGCATTGGACGCGCGATGGCATATCCCTGCCCCAGCTCACACCCCATATCGAGCAGCAACTGGTATTGGGCGGCAGTCTCGATGCCCTCGGCCACCGTCTGCCTCTCAAAGGCCTGCGCCAGCGCGATAATGCCCTGAACGATCGCCCTGTCGCCCTTGTCCTCCAGCATGTCCCGGACGAACGACTGGTCTATCTTGAGTACGTCCACCGGCAGCCCGCTCAAATAACTCAGCGAAGAATACCCGGTCCCGAAATCGTCCAGCGCGAACCCCACTCCCAGTTCATGGCACGCACCGATGATGTCGCGGACGATATTGATGTCGTTCAGCGCCACCGTTTCGAGCACTTCGATCTGCAGCGCGCCGGACGGCATGCCGGGATAGCGCCCGAGCTGATCTTTCAGCATCTCGACGAACCCCGGGGACTCCAGGTGATAGCCGGAGATGTTGATGCTGACCTCGATGTCGACCCCCTGTTTGCGCCACTGATCAATTTGATCGAGCGCCGCGGCGGTCACCCATTGGCCGGTCTCGATGTCCAGGCCGGTGTTCTCTATGTGGCGCATGAATTCGGCCGGTGAAAGCAGGCCGCGATCCGGATGCCGCCAGCGGATCAGGCCTTCGACGCCCACCAGCTCCCCGGTCCGCAGGTTGATCTTGGGCTGGTAGTGCAATTCGAACTGGTCATGCTCCAGCGCATAGCGGATGCTCTTCATGAATTCATTCTGATCCCTGGCGCGCCGATCCAGGGAAACGTCGTAGATGTGGAAGCGATTCTTGCCCGATTGCTTGGCGATATACATGGCCTGATCGGCGTGCCGCAACAGCGTATCGGGATCCTCGTCGTCCATCGGGTAGATGCTGACCCCGATGCTGGCGCTGACCGTCACGGGCTTGTCTCCGACCAGGATGGGTTGAGCGATGGACTCGAGCAGGCGCTCCAGTGTCGCCACGCATTCTTCGCCTTTGCTCAGCCCCAGCAGCAAGACCACGAATTCATCGCCGCCCAGGCGCGCACTGGTATCTCCCCCGCGTATGGTGTCGCCGATGCGTCTGGCGATCTCGACCAGCACCTCGTCTCCGGCCTGATGCCCCAGGGTATCGTTGATGGGCTTGAACCCGTTGAGGTCAAGGTAGCAAAGGGCCATCATGTTCTGTTCGCGCGATGTCTGGGCGATGGCCTGCTTCATGCGATCTGCCAGCAGGATTCGGTTCGGGATGCCCGTCAGCGCGTCGAAATGGGCGATGCGGTTCAGTTCCGCTTCATGCTCCTTGAGGTTGCTGATGTCGGAGAACACCGCAACGTACCGCAGAACCTTGCCATCCGCACCGTACAGGACGGAGATCGATAATATCTCCGGATAGATTTCCCCATTCTTGCGCCGGTTCCAGATTTCGCCGCGCCAGGATTTGTTCGTCTTCAGCTCCTGCCACATCGCTTCGAAGAATTCCCTGGTCTGATTCCCCGAGCCGAGCATGCCGGGATCCCTGCCGATCACCTCCTCACTCCTGTAGCCCGTGATGCGGTTGAAGGCCGGATTGACATCGATGATGCGATTCTCGGCGTCGGTGATGAAGATCGCTTCCTGGCTGATGTCGAATACGCTGGCGGTGATGCGGAGATTCTCTTCTGCGCGCTTGCGCTCGGTGATGTCGACGAAAGTCGCTACCGCACCCTGAACGACATTGTCGCTGCGGATGGGTTGGGACCAGTACTCGACGGGAATGGGGTTCCCGTCCTTGGTCCAGAACACTTCGTCATCAACTTGTACGTTGCTGTTCTGGCGATAGGCCTTGTACATCTTGCAGTCCCGGGAGGGGTAGGGGCTGCCGTCGGCATGCGAATGGTGGATGAGCCCGTGCATCTTCTTTCCGACGACCTCATCCGCGCTCTGATACCCGAGGATCCGCAAGAAGGATTGATTCACAAAAGTGCAGTTTCCATCCAGGTCGACACCATACGCGCCCTCCGCCATCGAGTTGAGCAGCGAGGCCATGCGCTGATGCGCATCATTGAGCCTTGCCTCGGACTGCATGCGTTCGGTGACATCGCTGAACGTGCCGACGTAATTCGTGACCGAGCCATCGCTGTCCTTTATCGCGGTGATGATCAGGTGCGCGGGGAAATCGTCCCCATTTTTCCGGCGATTCCAGATATCGCCCTCCCAGGTGCCGTTCCTGGAGATGGCCGCCCACATGGCGGAAAAGAATTCGGCGCCGTGTCTGGCCGAACCGAGCATGGCGGGATCCCGCCCTACCACCTCCTCGGGTGAAAAGCCGGTGATGGCACTGAAGGCGCGATTCACGCGAAGGATCTCGTTGCTTGCATTTGTGACCAGTATTCCCTCGTGCGACTCGAAGGCGGAAGCAGCGATGCGCAGATTGATTTCGCTCAGTCTTTTTTCTTCGCTGAACGCGAACAGCAGCAGCATGTAGAGCCCGGCAGAGCCGCATCCCAGGTTCATCAGGTAGAAGATCTGCCTGGCCCAGTCGGGTAGCGGGGTAATTTTTTCGGACAGCGTATCGTCAATGAGTACGGAGACCAGGATCAGCGCCAGGTACATGAGGAACCACATCATGGCGGACCGCTTGTCCAGGAACATCAAGGCGGCGACGGGCGCGAAGATCGCCCAGATCATCACCATGCTGCCCGCCGAGAACCCGCCGAGGGACCACATCAGGAGGAACGGCAGCAGCAGTACCAGGATCAACTGGCTGTGCTGGATGAACCGCGTTTCCTTGGTCTTGAAGAAATGGGCCAGACTGATCGCGGAGATGATCGAGTAGGACATCGGGATCGAGCCGGAGAGAAAGTGCCCCAGCAGGCAATAGATCCAGCCCCAGACGAACGCCGCCGGCCCGATGATCAACGGCACCAGCGTCAGGGCGACTTTCTTGAGCCGCAAGTCGGCGCTATCCGTCGGAAGAAAACTCTGTCTGACAAACTGGTCCAGCCGCGTTTTCAGGATTGCCATTTTCATACGGATAGCGATAGGCGTTTAGACTCCGGGAGCTTCATCGCTTCGGGCGCTGCCCGATCGGCATATGAACCGTTAAACTGCACTGAGCAGAAACGATCACGCGATTCGCCGAAGCGCTTTCAATTCATTACAGGCTGGCGCGAGCTTGAATTATTCAGCACAAGGACGCACACCATCACCAGCCTCAATCGATGCGATGTGCCGACAACTCAGATGGCCGGTGTCGGCTTCTTTTTGGGCTTCTTGGCTTCCTTGTTCTTTCTTTGCTGGCCTTTTGCCATGATCGTTCTCCTCGTGAAGTCGAGTTTGCATAGTAATACGAACTGAAAGTGCATGGGGCAAGTAAAATGCAGCCGTCATTTTCGATGGAAATACGCCGGTCCGGGCTACTTCCGCGAGGCGGATGGATCCGTCCTGCGGATCACAGGTCGGCATGCGATCCGATCTTCCATCGCCGGATTTTCCGGCATACTTGAAACATATCGACCCTGGTCATTGGAGAGCGCAAGTGACTGAACAACCCTATCAGGGACTGGAGTTCCTGCCCGAAACCGGGCCCGTCAGGCAACTCTTCATTTTGTTGCATGGCGTCGGCGCAAGACCTTCCGACCTGGTGCCGCTGTCGAACAAGCTCAGGAAAGTATTCCCGGAGGCCGCGTTCCTGCTGCCGGAAGGGACCTTTCCTTTCGATGGCGGCGGCCCCGGGCGGCAATGGTTCTCCATCAGAGACGTGACTGAACAGAATCGCGCATCGCGGGTCGCCGGGGCCATGCCGGATCTGCATGCGATGGTGAGGCACTCGCAGGGGCGCTTCAATGTCCTGCAGTCGGACACGGCACTGGTCGGTTTTTCCCAGGGAGCGATCATGGCCCTGGAATTCAGCATCGCCCATGACGGCGGAGTGGGCAGAGTCCTCGCATTCTCCGGGCGCTTTGCGCAGCTCCCGGAAAAGGCGCCCGAGTTGACGACCCTGCACCTGCTGCACGGTGAGGATGACCCGGTCATTCCCGCTTTTCACGCGGAGGCCGCGTTTGCTCGGCTCACGGAACTGGACGGCGATGCCACGCTGGATCTCGCCTCGACGGTGGGGCACGAGATCAATGCGGCACTCGCCGACCGGGCCATCCAGCGCCTGCAGACCTGCATCCCGCTCCGCAGCTGGAAGAATGCCCTGAACGGCGCCTGACACCAGACCCATGAGCATCGGACCGGCCAGCCCGTCAGTCATCTCCCCCTGGTCGCCCCTGCGGCACCGGATCTTCCGCACGTTGTGGATCGCCTCGGTCGTCTCCAACATCGGCACCTGGATGCACGAAGTGGGAGCGGGCTGGCTCATGACTTCGCTCTCGCCCACTCCGCTGATGGTGGCGCTGGTACAGGCGGCGACGTCAGCGCCAGTGTTCCTGCTGGCGCTGCCTGCGGGTGCGCTGGCAGACATCGTCGACCGCCGCCGCTACCTGATCGCGTCGCAAATATGGATGCTGTTCGCCGCGGGCACGCTGGGTGTGCTGACGCTGGCGGGAATCACCACTGCGCCCATCCTGCTGGCCTTCACTTTTGCGCTGGGCATAGGCACCGCGATGATGATGCCGGCGTGGGGCGCCATCACGCCGGAACTGGTGCAGCGCCCCGAACTGCCCGCGGCCA
>JAJXTT010000248.1 GCA_021783525.1 Pseudomonadota bacterium | reverse complement strand
GCAATGGCCATCCGCCTGTTCGGCAACATGATGAGCGGCACGATGATCCTGGCCATCCTGCTGACCGTCACGCCGTTCCTGTTCCCGGTCGTGATGAGCCTGCTCGGTCTGCTGACCGGCATGGTGCAGGCCTATATCTTCAGCATCCTCGCCACCGTTTACATTGCGGCGGCGACCCGGACGCGGGAGGAAGCGGGAGAAGCATGAAGTTTCCAGCAATCACAATGAAAGGAAATGAGCATGGATAGCACGACACTTATCGCGATGGCCTCGATCATCACTGCAGGCCTGACAATTGCCATCGGCGGCATCGGACCGGCACTGGGAGAAGGCCGGGCCGTCTCTACGGCGCTGGGCTCACTGGCCCAGCAGCCCGATGCCGCGACCACGATCACGCGCACGCTTTTCGTGGGCCTGGCGATGATCGAATCCATTGCGATCTACTGCTTCGTGGTGGCGATGATCCTGATCTTCGCCAACCCGTTCTGGAACCATGTCATTTCGCAAGCGGCAACGAAATAATCATGCTGATCGACTGGTTCACCGTCATCGCTCAGGCCGTCAATTTCTTCATATTGGTGTGGCTGATGAAGCGCTATCTGTACCAGCCCATCCTCAAGGCGCTGGATGCGCGTGAGCAACACATTGCCGCCGAATTGGCGGATGCCGACGCGAAAAAGGCCGAGGCGCTGGCCGAGCGCGAAGAATTCAGGCGCAAGAACGACGAATTCGACCGCCAGCGCGACGGTTTGCTGAGCAAGGCGACCGGCGACGCGGTCGCCGAACACGGGAGGCTGCTCGACGAGGTGCGCAAGGAAGCGGACCAGATGCGCGGCAAGTTGCAGGACAAACTGGGCAGCGAATTCCACACCCTGCATGAAGAGATTGCTCGACGGACGCAGGCCACGGTTTTTGCGATCACACGCAAGACGCTGACCGAACTTTCCGGGGTCGACCTGGAGGCACGCATGGTGGAGGTCTTCATCCGCCGCCTGCGCGAGCTTGGCGACGGCGAGCGGGACAAGCTGGCGGTTGTTGCGGCACAGGACGTCGTTACGGTGCACAGCGCGTTCGAGTTGTCGCAGGCGCAGCGAACGATGATCGAGGGCTCCATCAAAGTCACGCTGCGCGCCGGTGCGCCAATCCGGTTCGAGACCGTACCCGGCCTGATCGGCGGTATCGAGCTCATTCTGCAGGGCCAGAAGATTTCATGGAGCATTTCCGATCATCTTGCGTCGCTGGAGAAAGAGCTGGCGGCGCTGTTGAAAGCGCAACGAAATGAAGACTGAATCCTTGCAGGCGACGGTCGACCAGGCCTTTGCGAACATTGACGCGGTACGCGGGGTCCACGTGCAGCGGCTGGATGCGCGCGAGATCGGTATCGTCACCAACTTGTCCACCGGCATTGCCCGGGTGGCCGGCCTCCCCGGCGTGTGTTACGAGGAAGTGGTGAAGTTTCCGGGTGAATTGTTCGGCATTGCCTTCAATGTCGATGAAGACGAAATCGGCGTCGTCCTGCTCGGCGACTACTGGAATCTGCACGCGGGCGACGAGGTCGAGCGCAGGGGCCATGTGGTGGATATACCGGTGGGCGACGGCATGATCGGCCGCGTCGTCAATCCGCTCGGCCGGCCGCTCGACGGCAAGGGGCCCGTGATCGCCGAAAAGCGCATGCCGATCGAGCGCCCTGCGCCGCCCATCATGGATCGGGCGCCCGTTACGGTTCCCTTGCAGAGCGGCATCAAGGTCGTCGATGCGCTGATCCCGATCGGGCGGGGCCAGCGCGAACTGATCCTCGGCGACCGCCAGACCGGCAAGACAGCCATCGCCGTCGACACGATACTCAACCAGCGCGGCCAGGATGTGCTGTGCGTCTATTGCGCCATCGGCCAGCGCGCTTCCGCGGTCGCCAAAGTCATTGCCGACCTGCGCGAGAACGGTGCGATGGACTACACCGTCGTCGTCGTCACCGAGGGCAACGATCCGCCCGGTCTCTCCTATATCGCGCCGTATTCCGCGACCAGCATCGCCGAATACTTCATGCACGCCGGGCGCGATGTACTGATCGTATACGACGATCTCACCAATCATGCGCGCGCCTATCGCGAGTTGTCGCTGCTGCTGCGCCGCCCGCCCGGACGCGAGGCCTACCCGGGCGACATCTTCTACATTCACTCACGCCTGCTGGAGCGCGCCACGCACCTGTGCGACGAACTCGGCGGGGGCTCGCTCACCGCGCTGCCCATCATCGAGACCGAGGCACAGAACATCGCCGCCTACATCCCGACCAACCTGATCTCGATCACCGACGGGCAGGTATATCTTTCGCCCAACCTGTTCGAACTCGGTGTTCTGCCTGCCGTCGATGTCGGCAAATCGGTGTCGCGCGTCGGCGGCCAAGCGCAGCGTGCAGCCTACCGCGCGATATCGGGCGACCTCAAGCTTGCCTATGCCCAGTTCGAGGAACTGGAAACCTTTGCCCGCTTCGGCACGCGGCTCGACGAGGCTACCCGCAAGATCATCGAGCACGGGCGGCGTGTGCGCGCCTGTCTCAAGCAACCGGCATTCGAGCCCGTGTCCGTGCCCGGCCAGATCGCCGTGCTGCTGGCGCTGACCGGCAGGCTGTTCGACACCGTACCGCTCGAACGCATGCGCGAGGCCGAGCTGGCGCTGCGCAAAGCCGCGGAGGGATTCCCGCCTGACCTGGTCAAACGCATCTCGTCGGCCGAGGAATTGATGGACAACGACCGGGAGGCGATTTTGCAGGTCGCCCGTTTGGCATTGGCACCGTTCGGATCATCATGAGCGAAACTCCGGAGAATCTGCGCCGCAAGATCGGCGGCGCCACCGAACTGGAATCGGTGGTGCGCACCATGAAGGCGCTGGCTGCCGCGAGCATCGTGCAGTACGAGCGCGCGGTGCATTCCCTGGACGATTATTACCGGACCGTGGAACTGGGGCTGGTCGCCTGGTTGCGCCATACCGGAACGGCGATCTACCCCGAAGGAAACGCACGTCGGGACAAGGTGGCAACCGGTGCCGTAGTCTTCGGGTCGGATCAGGGGCTGGTCGGCCAGTTCAACGAGGTGCTGGCGGAATTCACCGCCGAAGCGCTGAACGGCATGCCGGGCGGCAAGCATGTCTGGTCGGTCGGCGAGCGCGCGCAGGGCTATCTCGAAACGGTCGGCCTGCCGGTGTCCGGTGAATTTCCGGTGCCGAACTCCATCGCCGCGATCACGTCGCTGGTCAGGCGCGTCCTCATGGAAATCGAGACACAGCGCGAACGCGGGAAAATCGCGCAAGTCTACCTGTTCTACAATCGCCCGAAATCCAGGGCAGGCTATGAGCCCGTGATGCAGCGGCTGCTGCCGCTGGACGAGACCTGGCGGGCGGGATTGTCCAGGCTGGCATGGCCGAGCTCAAACCTGCCGCAAGTGCTCGAGGGCGGCGATGCGACGTTGCGTGCGCTGATCAGCGAATACCTTTTCATATCCTTGTTCCGCGCGTGCGCCGAATCGCTGGCCAGCGAACATGCCAGCCGCCTGGCCGCGATGCAGCGCGC
>JAJXTT010000247.1 GCA_021783525.1 Pseudomonadota bacterium | reverse complement strand
GGCGTGGTCGAAGCCGAGCACGGCCTGCTCGACCTCGATCAGGTTCGCTCCTGTAGACTTTTGCTGCGCCAGTATGTCCGCAAACTTTTCCGGGATGCAGATGCTCAGCACCAGTTGTCCGACATCGTGGAACAAGCCGGAGGTGAATGACAATTGCCGGGCTCCACCGAGGCGCTGCGCCAGCGCCTCGGTGTAGGAAGCCACCTTGAAACTGCGCATCCAGTAGGCATGGCGGTCAAACAGGCCATCGGAACCCGCCGGGAAAGCACGGGTGAATCCCGCCGATACCACCAGTGAGCGGACAGTGTCGAACCCAAGCACCGTGACGGCATCCTGTATCGAACCGACCTCGCGCGACAAGCCATAAAACGAGGAATTCGCTACCCGCAGTACGCGTGCACTCAATCCCTGGTCGAGTTCGATCTTGCGCGCCATGATGGCGCTGCCCACATTGGCGTTCCTGAAGCTGGACATCACTTCCCGAACCACCAACGGCATGGCGGGAAGCTGGTGCAGCCTGTCCAGGATCGCTTCCTTGTCTGTTACGGCGGGCATATGCTCTTCACTCCTGATCGGCGACAACGACGAGGACTACTCCCTGCGACGACGAGATCTCCCCCATCGGGCTGCACCAGCACTGGGACTCACGGCCATCGGCCAACCGGTAGTTGGCTTTCCTATTAAACTTGCGGCTATCCTCGTCATGGATAAAGCTCAGCAGTTCCGGCGGGACCACACTGTCGGCCACCTCGCCCAGCAATGGCCGTGTGCCATTTTCCGAGAACAGGTCATGCGCATTCTGGTTGGCGATGGCGATCACCCCGTCATTTCCGATGCCGATCACGGCCACCGGCAGGCGTTCCAGCACTTCCTGCGACACCTGCAGGACCTCAAGGTTGCGCATCACTTCCCGGGTCTTCTCTTCCACGCGCAATTCGAGCTCATGGTTGATGCGCATCAATTCCTCGTTCGCGTCCTCCAGTTCGCGTGCCAATCGAATATTTTCGATCTTCATTTCATAACGCTGGAATGCCTCTTCCACGTTGGCGCGAAGCAGATCGTCTTCCCATGGCTTGGTGAGGAATTTATAGACCGCGCCACGGTTGATGGCATCGGTCACCGTATTGAGTTCGGTATAGCCGCTCAGTACGACACGCACGGTGTCGGGATAAAGTTCCCGCACCTTCCCCAGAAATTCGACACCCGTCATTCCCGGCATGCGCTGGTCCGAAATGATCACGCCGACCTCGTTCTGCGCCAGCAATTCCAGCCCGGCTTCGCCACTATTGGCACGCAAGATGCGGTAGCCGTCCCGGCGCAGCAAGCGCACCAGTGCGGAGGTGATATTCTCCTCGTCGTCGACCAGCAACAGCGTGCGTTCCATCATCCCCCCACAGAGCCGTTCAGGGTTTCGCCCTTTTGCAGCAAATACGTCATTTCGGCAGAAGGCACGGGGCGGCTGAACAAGTATCCCTGCATTTCATTGCAGCCCATTTTGCGCAGCTGCGCCAGCTGACCCACCGTCTCCACTCCCTCCGCAATGATGCCTAAGCCGAGGCTATGGCCCAGCGCGATGATCGCCGCGACGATGGCTTCATCGTCGCGATCGCTGGAAAGGTCATGCACGAAGGACTGGTCGATCTTGAGACTGCTTATCGGAAAACGTTTCAGATAACTGAGGCTAGAATAGCCGGTGCCGAAATCGTCTATGGAGATCCGGATGCCCGATCCATGCAACTTGTTCAGCGTGTCAATCGCGCCTTCCGCGTTGCTCATCAACAGGCTTTCTGTCAGTTCCAGTTCGATTTCCCCCAAAGCGGGGTCGAGACCATTTTCGTTCAGGATGCCCAGCACCAGGCCCGCAAAATCCGGCTGTCTGAATTGCAGCGTGGACAGGTTGACCGCAATATGGATATTTGACAAACCGGCTACCTGCCATGCGCGCGCCTGCCTGCACGCTGCCCGCAAGACCCATTCCCCGACCGGCAGGATGAGCCCAGTCTCTTCCAGCAAAGGGATGATCTCGCCCGGCATGACCAGCCCGCGTTCCGGGCTTTGCCAACGCAGCAGGGCTTCCATCCCCACGATTCTTGCGCTGTCCATATCGACCTTCGGCTGGTAATGGAGCGTGAATTCCTCCCGCTCGATGGCGCGGCGCAATTCGGTTTCCAGATTCAGGCGCTGCCATGCAGTGGCGTTCATGTGCTCTGCGTAAAACTGGAAATTATTGCGGCCTTCATCCTTCGCCTGGTGTTGCGCCGCTTCAGCATTCTTCAGCATCGTTGCCGTATTCAAGCCGTCCAGCGGATAGATACTGATCCCCATGCTTAACGTGACGAATATTTCGCTGTCGCCTGCCGATATGGGATTGTGCACGAACGAATCAAGCAGCTTCTGCGCCACCTCGGCAGCATCATGGGCGGCCTTCAAGTCCGTCAGCACAAGTCCGAATTCGTCGCCGGCTGTCCGCGCCACCGTGTCGCAGGCGCGAACCTGGCCGGACAGCCTCCCCGCCACGGCCTGCAATAGCTGGTCACCGACAGGATGGCCGTAAGAATCGTTGATCTGCTTGAACCGGTCAAGGTCGAGCGACAGGACCGCCACCATGTGGTTGTCGCGATGCGCGCGGGCCAGCTCCTGCTCCAGCCGGTCGAGAAACAGGATGCGGTTTGGCAGGCCGGTCAGTGCATCGTAATGCGCGACGCGTTCGATCTGCCTGTCCTTGCTTTCCATGGCGGCTGCAAGCTCCAGATTGACCTGCGCCAATTGATCGTTTGCGGCCTGGATCTCCTGCAGCAGGTGTTCCTTTTCGTGCGCCAGTTCCTGGCGCCAGAACGCTTCCATCACGTCCACGCGCAAGACTTCGTTGTCCCAGGGTTTGGAAAAGAATTTGTAGATCGCGCCCTGATTGATGGCTTCTTTCACCGAATCGAAATCGGCTGTACCGCTCAACACGATGCGTATCGTTTCGGGATATAGCTCTTTGACCCGGGTCAGGAACTCGACCCCGGACATTTCCGGCATGCGCTGGTCCGAAATGACCACGCCGACCTCGTGGCTGGCCAGAATTTCCAGCCCCTGCCGCGCGCTGTTTGCACGCAGGATCCTGTAACCGTCATATCTGAGCAGGCGTTCCAGAGCGGCGCTGACATGTTCCTCATCGTCGACCAGCAATAAAGTGCGATCCACTGCTCCCCCCAATGCTGCATTGAGATGCCACACTTTATCACGTCATCCGCTGACTGGCACCGGGCTGGCGCATCGAACCGTGAGTCGCTGCAACGCACCGGCTGCGGCGTATTCCTGCGCCGAATCGGGCAGCGGCCTAATCGATACCCTGTATCAATTGTTCAAGCCGGGAACGGCCTTCAGGCGTAGCCATCACCATCAGCACGTCCTTGTCCCGCAGCGGGTGGGAAGCCTGCGGATTGAACTGCCAATTTTCCTCGCGCTGAAGGGCAAGCACCATACAGTCCTTGTTGCTGTGATACAGCACGCTCAAAGGCTTGCCGGACAGGCTATCCGGAATCACGATTTCTTCCATGCGCAGCTTGCTGTCGGATTTCAA
>JAJXTT010000246.1 GCA_021783525.1 Pseudomonadota bacterium | reverse complement strand
AAAACTCTGTGCAACTTCAATTCCTGCCGTACAAATGTGAGCTTTGGCAAGGCACGATATTGAAATACAATCGAGTTCATGTTCACGAAAGCCACTTTTAAATTCCTTGACGAACTGTCTGCAAACAACAACAGGACATGGTTCGAGGCCAACAAGCCGCGCTATGAAGCGCTGGTGCGGGAACCCGCGCTGGATTTTATCGAGGCGATGGACCCGGTACTGGCACGCTTCGCCCCGAACTTTCGCGCCGAACCGCGCAAGGTGGGCGGCTCGCTGATGCGCGTGTTTCGCGATACGCGATTCTCGCGTGACAAGACCCCGTACAAGACCAACATCGGCATCCAGTTCCGTCATGCACTGGGCAAGGATATTCATGCGCCCGGTTTCTATGTGCATATCGCGGCGGACGAATGCTTCTTCGCGGTCGGCTGCTGGCATCCAGAGTCGGATGCATTGGGACAGATGCGCGACCTGATCGCACAGAAGCCTGAGAAATGGTTCGCCGCCAGGAACGACAAGAAGTTTGCTGCACAATGGGAACTGTGGGGCGACAGCCTGACGCGACCTCCCCGCGGCTACGGTGCCGATCACCCGGCGATAGAAGATATCAAGCGCAAAGATTTTGTGGCCGTTGCCCCGTTGTCCATTTCAGAAGTGACGGGGGCTGGCCTGGTCAAGCTGGCCGGGAAAAGATTTGCCGCCAGTGTTCCCTTCATGGGGTTTCTGTGCGAAGCGCTGGCGGTGCCGTATTGAACACAAGCTGATTGATTGGACATGGTGAGAATTTAATGCGGCTCAGGCTGCACCCATAAAGAGTAGGTCGTGGCTGTAAGGGGCATTTGCCTCAACAGCACACGCACAGCCTGTTGAAGCCCATTCACCTTTCCGCACACTGGTGGCGCTGCGGGTTCGGGCCAAGCTGTCAAAAACCGACAATTTGGTTGCTGCTCATCAGCCTACATGAACTTACCTGGTTATTCATAAATCATGAGACTCGGCATCGACCTCGGCGGCACCAAGATTGAAATCATCGCGCTTGACGGCGGCGGCAGGGAGTTGCTGCGCCGCCGCGTGCCCACTCCCAGGGGCGATTATTACAAGACCCTGCAGGCGATCGTCCAACTGGTTCACGACGCCGAAGCGGAGCTTGGCCAACGCGGCTCGCTCGGCATCGGCACGCCCGGCGCGCTCTCGCGTGCCACCGGCCGCCTAAAGAACTCCAACTCGGTCGTGCTCAACGGACAGCCCATCCTGCAGGACCTCGAATCCCTGCTGCAACGCAAAGTGGCGATCAGCAACGATGCCAACTGCTTTGCGTTGTCCGAAGCGACGGATGGTGCGGCGAAAGGTGCGGAAGTCGTGTTCGGTGTGATTCTCGGTACCGGCGTCGGTGCGGGCATCGTCGTCAACGGCCATGTGCTCACCGGCCCCAACGGTATCGCCGGCGAATGGGGCCACAACCCGCTGCCCTGGCCGCAGCCGCATGAACTCCCCGGCCCGCAGTGCTATTGCGGCAAGCACGGCTGCATCGAAACCTTCCTCTCCGGGCCGGGCATGGCGAAGCTGCACCAGATCGAAATCAAGAAATCCGTTCATGCTGAACCTGCGGAAGGGTCGCTGCAAAGCAGCGGAGTACCCACCGGCGTACTCCTTGCGGGTGCTGTCGAAGCATGGGCGACATCTAAGCCTTCGACAGGCTCAGGCCGAACGGAGTTGTGTAGTGCAGAAGAGATCGTGGCGCAAGCGGAGCAGCGCGATCCCGCCTGCGAGCGAACCATGCAGACTTACGAGAACCGCCTTGCACGCTCCCTCGCACACGTCATCAACATCCTCGACCCGGACGTCATCGTGCTGGGCGGCGGCATGTCCAATATCGAACGGTTATATATGAATGTGCCCAGGATATGGGGCGACTGGGTATTCTCGGACCGGGTGGATACCAGACTGGTGAAGAACAAGTACGGCGACTCAAGCGGCGTGCGCGGGGCGGCATGGCTGTGACTTGCAGTCCTTTGGCATTTCCGTCCGGAACGAGATACGCTGGCAGGCAGGGCGGGCGCCTCCAGCAGCGCAGCTCGATATGCGGCAAAATGCCCTAGCCCCTTTAGTCGGGCAACACCGGCAAATCCATGTAACCTGTGCCGGTGCGCCTCATGAAAACACGACAACCGGAGATCATCATGCCGTCACTGCAATATCGAGTCCTGATCATTTGTATGCTGGCCGCTTCGCCATGTGCTGTCGCCCAGGCCGATGAACTGCGCAGCACGCTGCAAGACCAGCGCAGCGTCGCCGTCACCATCTACAACGAGAACCTCGCGCTGGTAAAAGACCAGCGCAAGATCCAGTTCGCCGGCGGGCAGAACACGCTGGCTTTTCGCGATGTCAGCGCCCGGATGCGTCCGGAGACGGCATTGCTGCGCAGCCTGACCAGCCCCGGCAAGCTCACCGTGCTCGAGCAGAATTTCGATTTCGATCTGCTGACCCCGCAAAAACTGCTGGACAAATACGTGGGCAGGAACGTCAGCATCGTCCGAACCAATCCGGCCACCGGAGCAGAAACCACCGAGCAGGCGCAGGTGCTGGCAGCGAACAACGGCGTGGTGATGAAGATCGGTGACCGCATCGAAACGGGCATTCCCGGACGCATCGTTTATCCCGACGTGCCGGACAACCTGCGTGACCGCCCCACGCTGGTGATGTCGCTCAACAATGCCGGGGCGGCGCAACAGGAAGTGGAACTGTCCTATCTCACGGGCGGTCTGGCGTGGAAGGCGGATTACGTGGCCGAGTTGAGTGCGGCGGACGACAGGCTTGAACTGTCCGGCTGGGTGACGCTGACCAACACCAGCGGAACAAGCTACAACAACGCCAGGCTGCAGTTGGTGGCGGGGGACGTGAACCAGGTGCGCCAGGCCTATCCGATGGCCGCTCCGGTAGTGCGTAAATCGGCCCGGCTGGAAGAGGCAATGCAGGGCAAGATGTCGGAAGAGTCGCTGATGGAGTACCACCTCTACACCCTGGATCGCCCAACGACCATCGCCGAGAACCAGACCAAGCAAGTCTCCCTGCTTACTGCCACGAACGTCCCCGTACGCAAGGAACTGCTGCTGCGCGGCGCCGATTATTACTACCAGTCCAGCTATGGCGACCTGGGGCAAAAGATGAAGGTCGGCGTGTTTGTCGAGTTCGACAACAAGGAAACGTCGCACCTCGGCATGCCGCTACCCAAGGGCGTGATCCGTGTTTACAAGCGCGATGGCGCAGGCAACGCGCAATTCGTGGGTGAAGACAACATCGACCACACGCCGAAGAACGAGAAGGTGCGCCTCAAGCTGGGCGAGGCGTTCGATGTGACGGCAGACAAGAAGCAGACCGATTTCAAACGCCTGCCCAATCCGGCCAAGGGCAATGCCCTGTTTGAGAGCGCATACGAGATCGTGCTCAAGAATGCCAAAAAAGATGCAGTGACCGTCACCGTGCAGGAACCGATTCCTGCGGACTGGAAGATGTTGAGCGAGAGCCAAGTCCACGAAAAAGCCGCCAGCAACACGGCGGTGTGGCATGTC
>JAJXTT010000245.1 GCA_021783525.1 Pseudomonadota bacterium | reverse complement strand
ATCAGGCGGTCATGGAACAAGCGGCGGTTGGGCAGTCCGGTGAGCACGTCGAAATTGGCTTGCCGCCAGATGGTCTCTTCGCTGCGCTTTTTGTCGGTGATATCGGAGAAGATGGCAATGCGCTGCCGTACCGCTCCATTCTCGTCGCGCACGGTGTTGATGGTCAGCCATTCGGAATAGATCTCGCCGTTCCTGCGGCGGTTGACGATCTCGCCCTGCCAACTGCCGAATGTCTCGATGGTAGACCACATCGCGCGGTAGAACTCTTTGCCCTGCTGGCCGGAGCTGAGCAGCTTAGGGTCGCGCCCCACCGCTTCGGCTGCATCGTATTGCGTGATGCGGGTGAAGGCCGGATTGACCGCGATGATCCTGTTGTTCGCATCGGTGATCACGATGGCTTCGGAGCTGGCCTGGAACACAGTGGAGGCAAGTTGCAGGTTCTCCTCGTCCAGTTTGCGTTCGACCGCGATGCCCACGATCTTCGCCATCTCCTCGATGAGAAGAATCTGTGCCGCATCCGGCGAGGCGGGCTGATGCTGATATAGCGCCAGCGTGCCCAGCACCTTTCCTTTGGAGGAAAACACGGGTTCCGACCAGCACGAGGCCAGACCGGCCTGGGCGGCCAGTTCCCTGTATGGTACCCAGTTGGGGTGGTTCTTGATATCCGCGGCGATGGTGCGTTCGCCGGTGGCGGCCGCGTGGCCGCAGGAACCGCGCCCGATGCCTATCTCAAAGCCCTGCACCGCCTGGTTGAAAAGATCGGGAAAGCTCGGCGCTGCGCCGATGTGCAGATGCCTGTCATCCTTGTCCAGCAGCAGGATGGAACACAGAAGCTGCGGTTGCTCGGACTCCACCTGATGCACGATCGCGTCGAGAATGTCGCCCAGTTCCCTGCCGCGAGCCAGCATCTCCAGTACTTCTCCGCGTATCCGTTCGCGCTGGAGCGCCTGTTCGCGGTCGGTGACGTCGTTGATGACGGAATAGAGCAGATCCCTGCCTCGGTATTCCACCCGCCCGGAATGCACTTCGACATCGCGTACCTCGCCCGAGGCCAGGCGATGCCGGAACCGGAAGAACTGGCGCTGCTCGCGCATGGCGAGCTCCATCTCCTGTTTCAGCAGTTCCGGCTTCATGATGTTGATGTCGGTGATGCGCATTTTGCGCAATGTCTTTACCGGCCACCCATAGTAGGCCGCGGAGGCCGGGTTGGCATCCACGATCATGCCGTCCCTGGGGTCGATCAGTAGCTTGACGGCGGAATTGTTGGTGAACATGGAGCGATAAAGTGCCTTGTCTGCGAGCAGGTCGACCTCGTCTTTCAGGAGCCTTTCCTGCAATCGGTTGAAGCTTTCCTGCATCTTTCGAATCTCGGGACTGCCTTCCAGCGGAATGTGGCGCAAAGGGGAAATGACTCCGTTGGCGAGCTGTTCGACCAGATCGGCCGAGCGCGACAGCGGCGACAGTTCGTGGCGCAGGAATAGCCAGAGCAGCGTGATGGTGAACAGGAAAACGATGCTGGCAGTGGCGATTGCTTCATTGCGAATACGCATGATGTGCTCGAACGCCACGGCAGTGGGAAGGCGCGCGACCGCGAACCAGCCGGTGCTGGGAATTTTCCGGGACGAAGTGAGTTCTTCGACGCCGTCGGCATCGACCGTGATGCCGGAACCTTCATAGCCGCTCATGTAACGGTCATGCATGCTGTCGATGCCCGGTGCAGGCAGCGGCTTCATGGTGCGCAGATTGTCGGTGTCGGCGACGAACAGGTTGTCGCGGGGGGAAACGATCAGGTAGGCGCTGCTGTTCGGATGCGACTTGGCATCGAAGCTGCCGAAAAGACTGTTGTTGCCCAGGCTGGTCACACCGGCGAATACTCCGATGACATTATGTCCGCTATCGAAAATGGGCACCGCGATGACCAGGCGCTGGTCGTGCACGAAGCGACCGAAATCCGGTCTGGAAATGAAAGGTTTGCCTGTTGCGACCACCTGCCGGAAAAAATCAGTCTGGCTGAAGTCCGCATTCCCCCGTCCTTCAATCTGCGGGAAGTCGGCAATGCCATGGCCGTTTCCGGAAATGACGATGACTCCGAAGGTGCAAAGTATGTTGATGGTTTTGCGCTCATCCAGGAGAGTAACGATGCGATTCCGGTCTGCCATCATTGAGCCGTTGATCGCATTGGCGATGGAGGCGAGCGAGTCGATGCGCAACCTGATTGCGCTGTCTATGTTTTCTGCAACAAACGAGACTTCGGAGAACTGCTGGCGGGATAACGAGACTTCCATCTCCTGTTCGAGATGCACGGAAAACTGGTAAGTGATCACTGCGATCGAAAGCAGAAACAGACCCAGGGTGAATACCGTCACCTTGGCTTTCAAGCTGAGATTTTGAAGCGCGTGCAACATACTGGTGAGACACCATCCTCCTGCTTGCAGCACATCGTGTCTTTGTTGTGTTTTGTGGTTACGTTGACCGACTGTGTCTATTTATATGACCGCTGAGGGATTTTACACCTTTCGGCATGGCTCGCTTTCGCGTTGCGATTCCGGAAACGTTCAGGCAGGAGCAAATAAACCACAAATTGGGGATGGGCTATGAAATCGATTAAAGTTGTCCTGATTCTTGCCGATACCAAGACTGTAGACACGTGGCAGAGTGTCAGTACCTGACCAAAGGAGATGTATATGGTAGTCAATCCGGCCAATGCGAACGCAGGTAGCAACTACGTGTCCCAGGTGCAGCCCCAGCCGCAAACTGCAGCTGAGCGAGCCGCCGAAGTGGAAAACGACAACGACAGCGACGATTCCAGAAAGGCGGCGGCAGCAACCGCCCAAACCCAGCCTCCTTCCCAGCCCAAACCCACCGTGAATACCAGCGGTCAGACGATAGGCACGATCATTAACGTCAAGGCCTGACATTCAGCTTCAAGCAGTCTGTAAAACCAGGGGCGTGGTCGATATGACCGCGCCTTTTTTTGTCTGCTTGGGATGCCTGACGCAGGTGGGCCTGATGCAAGATGGGGGACGGACGTATCAGATCCGATTCGGGAAGAAAGTCTCCGCTTGGACCCCTTCCGCCGAAGCATTCCGGTCAGGATCGAAAGTGCCGTGCAAGCCGTTTCAAACGCCCGCGTGTTCCGCCTGAATATCCGCAAAATAACTTGAACGCACCATAGGAGCGCAGGCGGCATGGGAGAACCCCATTTCCCTGGCGGCATCCTCGAACGCCTTGAAGGCTTCCGGCGTCACATAGCGCAGCACCGGCAGGTGACCGTCAGAGGGTTGCAGGTACTGGCCCAGCGTGAGCATCTCGACATCATGGGCGCGCAGGTCGCGCATCACTTCCAGAACTTCCTCGTCGGTCTCGCCCAGCCCCAGCATCAAGCCAGATTTGGTGACCACTTGCGGGAAGCGTGCCTTGAAGTCCTTGAGCAGCTTGAGCGAGTGTGCGTAGTCGGCACCGGGGCGGGCCAAGGAATACAGGCGCGGCACGGTTTCCAGATTGTGGTTGAGCACGTCGGGCAGGCTGGTCGCCATTGCGTCCAGCGCGATATCGAGGCGGCCGCGGAAGTCCG
>JAJXTT010000244.1 GCA_021783525.1 Pseudomonadota bacterium | reverse complement strand
CCAGCTTGTCGCCGACGGAAAATCGGTTCTTGACGTCGATCTCGGCCATGCCATTCGCGCATGCCACGATATCGCCGACATATTGCTGGCGGAAACTTTCCGAGTGGCCGCGCAGGTAGTTCTGTTGTTCGTGCGTGTGGTGACGCTCGTAGAAGCCGTCGGTATAGCCGCGGCTCGCCAGCGCATCCAGCGCGCCCAGCAGTTCCAGGTTGAACGGCCGACCCTTGACGGCGTCGTCGATGGCCTGGCGATACACTTGCGCGGTGCGCGCCACGTAGTAGATGGATTTCGTGCGTCCTTCGACCTTGAGCGAGTCGATGCCGATCTTCGCCAGGCGTTCGACATGTTCCACCGCGCGCAGGTCCTTGGAGTTCATGATGTAGGTGCCGTGCTCGTCTTCCAGCACCGGCATCAGCTCGCCCGGATGATCCTTGCGCGAGATGACATAGACCTTGTCGGCCAGCGGGTGGCGCGGCTGCGAGCCGCAGCCGGACAACGGGCTTTCGCTCAGCGCCTTGTCGAAATCGAAATCTATTTTCTGGATGTCGCCGGTGCCGTCCTCGGCGGCGCTATCCACCTTGTAATCCCAGCGGCAGGAGTTGGTGCAGGTGCCCTGGTTGGCGTCGCGGTGGTTGAAGTAGCCGGAGAGCAGGCAGCGGCCGGAATACGCGATGCACAGCGCGCCATGCACGAACACTTCCAGCTCCATGTCCGGGCATTGCTGGCGGATCTCCTCGATCTCGTCCAGCGACAGCTCGCGCGACAGGATCACGCGGGTAAGCCCGAGCGCTTTCCAGAATTTCACCGCCGCGTAATTGACGGTGTTGGCCTGTACCGACAGGTGGATCGGCATCTCCGGCCAGCGCTCGCGCACCATGGCGATCAGGCCGGGGTCGGCCATGATCAGGGCGTCCGGCTGCATCTCGATCACCGGCTGCATGTCCGCCATGTAGGTCTTCACCTTGGCGTTGTGCGGCATCAGGTTGCTGGCGACGAATAGTTTCTTGCCCAGTGCATGTGCTTCCCGGATGCCGGTATCCAGCTCTTCCAGCCGGAATTCGTTGTTGCGCGCACGCAGGGAATAGCGCGGCTGTCCCGCGTATACGGCATCCGCACCGAAGGCGTAGGCGGTGCGCATCTTGTCGAGGGTGCCGGCGGGGAGTAAGAGTTCGGGGGCTTTCATGGTGTTTTCCCTCACCCCAGCCCTCTCCCGGAAGGAGAGGGGGAGTGGTTATGCTCGATAGCCGAGGCGGTTCAAAATTTCCAGCGAAGCGTTCGCTTGGTTCAGTGTATAGAAGTGCAGACCGGGTGCTCCGCCAGTGATGAGTTTTTCGCACAGCTGCGTGACCACATCCAGGCCGAAAGCTTGTATAGATTCATTGTCGTCGCCGTAACCTTCCATCGTCTTGCGCATCCAGCGCGGAATCTCGGCCCCGCATGCATCGGAGAAACGTGCAAGCTGCGAGAAGCGCGTAATGGGCATGATGCCCGGCACGATGGGTACCGTGACGCCGAGCTTACGGCATTCGTCGACGAAACGGAAATAGCCGTCCGCGTTGTAGAAGTATTGCGTGATGGCCGAATTCGCGCCCGCATTGATCTTGCGCTTGAAGTTGAGCATGTCCTCGCGCGCGGAATTCGCCTGCGGGTGGAACTCGGGGTAGGCGGCGACCTCGATGTGGAAATGTTCGCCTGTCTGCGCGCGGATGAACGACACCAGCTCGTTCGCATATTGAAACTCGCCGATGCTCGCCATGCCGGAAGGCAGGTCGCCCCGCAATGCGACGATGCGCCTGATGCCGATGTCCTTGTAGGCGAACAGCAGTGCGCGGACATTGTCGCGGGTGGAGCCGACGCAGGACAAGTGCGGGGTCGCGCTATGGCCTTCGGCGTGGATCTGCCGGATCGTTTTCAGCGTACGGTCTTGCGTGGAGCCGCCCGCGCCGAAGGTGACGGAAAAGAATTCCGGCTTCATGGCCGCCAGGCGCTGACGTGCGGCAGTCAGCTTCTCGACGCCTTCCGGCGTCTGCGGAGGAAAGAACTCAAAACTGATCGGTGTCTTTGTTGCGTTTTCCATTTTCTCTCACAAGTAGTTGTGCGGCAGCTGAACTCAGCGCCCAGGAAAAGATGCTGTACAGGACCGCGCCGAATACGCCGGACCAGAAGCTGTCGACCACGAATCCGCGCAGGATGGAGCCCGCGAACCAGAACATCAGCCCGTTGACCACGAAGATGAACAGCCCCAGCGTAAGCAGGGTGACGGGCAAGGTCAGCACCAGGAAGATCGGGCGGATGAGCGTGTTGACGAGACCCAGTATGAAGGCCGCGACGAACGCTTCCGTGAATCCGTCGACGTGGATGCCCGGCACGAAGTTCGCCACCGCAATCAGTGCGAGGGCGTTCAGGGTCCAAATAAGCAGCAGTCGTAGTAGCATTTTTCTCTGACAAGTTAAGAGGGGCGAACCTGACGTCCGCCCCTCGCCATCATACTCGCAACCAGTTGATCAGTAGCGGTAGTGCTCGGCCTTGTATGGCCCTTGCTTCGGCACGTTGATATAGGCGGCCTGCTGGTCGGTCAGCTCGGTGAGCTGCGCGTTCAGCTTCTTCAGTTGCAGGCGGGCCACCTTCTCGTCCAGGTGCTTGGGCAGGGTATACACACCGACGGGGTATTTGTTGCTGCCCTTTTCCGCTTCGGTCCACAGCTCGATCTGGGCGATGGTCTGGTTGGCGAAGGAGGAGGACATGACGTAGGAGGGGTGGCCGGTGCCACACCCCAGGTTCACCAGGCGTCCCTTGGCCAGCAGGATGATGCGCTTGCCGTCGGGGAAGATCACGTGGTCGACCTGTGGCTTGATCTCTTCCCACTGGTATTGCTCGACGGATGCGACATCGATTTCGTTGTCGAAGTGGCCGATGTTGCAGACGATGGCCTGATCCTTCATCTTCTTCATGTGCTCGTGCGTGATCACATGGAAGTTGCCGGTGGCGGTGACGAAGATGTCGGCATGTTCGGCGGCATAATCCATGGTCACCACGCGATAGCCTTCCATTGCGGCCTGCAGTGCGCAGATTGGGTCGATCTCGGTGACCCACACCTGCGCCGAAAGCGCGCGCAACGCCTGGGCAGAACCCTTGCCCACGTCGCCGTAACCGGCGACCACGGCGACCTTGCCGGCGATCATCACGTCGGTGGCGCGCTTGATGCCGTCCACCAGCGACTCGCGGCAGCCATACAGGTTATCGAACTTGGATTTGGTGACGGAGTCGTTGACGTTGATGCCGGGGAACTTCAGTTCGCCGCGCGCATGCATCTGGTACAGGCGGTGCACGCCGGTGGTGGTCTCTTCGGTCACGCCCTTGATGGCGGCGAGGCGTTTGGAATACCAGTTCTTGTCGGTTGCCAGCTTGGCCTTGATCGAGGCGAACAGACAGGTTTCTTCTTCCGAGGTCGGCTTGCTGATCAGCGATGCGTTGGTTTCGGCACGGGCGCCCAGGTGCAGCAGCAGCGTGGCGTCGCCGCCGTCGTCCAGGATCATGTTGGAATAGCCGCCGTCGGCCCATTCGAAGATGCGGTGGGTGTAATCC
>JAJXTT010000243.1 GCA_021783525.1 Pseudomonadota bacterium | reverse complement strand
TTGGGGGCCTTGAAGGGTTTGCGCGAGATATGCGCGTAGACGTTTTCCAGGCCGAAGCACAATTCCACAACGGGCGCATCGCGCGGCTCATCCAGCAGCGATTCGGCGCGCTGTTCGCACCAGCAGGAATGCAGGCGGTTCAGGAGCTCGATGCATTCATTGCTGTTCAGCTCGTCTCCAAGCTCGTTCTGACGGGGGGCCTGCCCCTGCTGCAGCAGGATGGTCTTTACCCGGATCAATTTGGACAAGGGAACCATGGCCAGAAAGCGCATGCCGGGAGCCGCAGTGGCGCGATGTATCGGAACCAGCCCGCGCGATCCGGCCAGATCGACCGCCAGGGGCGGGGCATCTTCCCTGGTCATGCTGCAATTCGGCTCGACGGTAAACGTGTCTCCCCAGTAGTCCAGCCAGCGATCCGCGATTTGCCATTGGGCGCGTGTCAGGCCTAGGAGACGCGCGCGGTGCAGCAACAGCGTCTTGACGTAGAGCATGAGGCAGGTGATGGTTCGGCCGGCGCGGTTGAATTTGTCGGCGACAGGCGTCTGCTGCAGTCCCTGCTCCTCGATATGCGCATAGATCATGTGGAAGCGTTGCCAGGATTGTCCGTCCGGCTCGCATCCCGCCCGCAGGAACTCGCCGAGCTGCAATCCGCCGTACAACAGGCAGCGGTGGGATATCAACGCCGCATCGGACGCGAGCGAAGTGTCTCCCGCATCCCAGGATTGCAGGCAGCGCAGGTAGCCGTTGAGCATGCTTTGCCACAGGCTGGTAAGCGCGACGAGCGTGGTGAAATCCTCCTCGGCGAGCGGCAGTTTTTTTCCGAACAGCCTTTTTGAGAAATCGTCCTGGACGATATTCACGGTCTCGCGCAACGCCTCGAGCGTCTTCAGGCGCTCCTTGCCGCGCATGGGGAAGCGGTTGAGCTCATCCAGCTGGGCGCGCAGCGTGCCGTGCGCCAGGCTCAGATTGGTCAGCTGGAACTGGCTCAACCAACTTGTGCATGTATCCTCATCCTTGAAGGCGGGGCTGGCGAGGTCGTCGGTCGGTTCCAGAGGCAGCATTTCAACTCCTATAGCAGCACGCGTTCGATTCCACCGTTGTTGGCATTCGCCACATAATCTTCCAGCCAGCTGGCTCCCAGCAGATGCTTCGCCATCTCCACCACGATATAGTCGGTCGTCGTGCCGGCATCGTCCGCGTAGCGGCTCAAGCCCTGCTGGCATGCCGGGCACGAGGTCAGTATCTTCACTTCGCCCGTAAAGCCGTCTGAACGCAACGCATCCGATCCTTTGCGCATCTCTTCTTCCTTGCGGAAGCGCACCTGCGTGGCGATCTGCGGCACGCTCAGGCCGAAGGTGCCCGCCTCGCCGCAGCAGCGGTCGTTCAGCGCGACGGGGGTCGCCATCAGTTCGTTTACCACCTTGAGTGGCGCGTACGTCTTCATCGGCGAGTGGCACGGGTCATGATACATGTAGCGCGTACCTTGTACCCCCTGCAACTTTACGCCTTTCTCAAGCAAGTATTCGTGAATGTCGAGCAGACGGCAGCCTGGGAATATCTTTTCGAACTGGTATTTCAGCAACTGGTCCATGCAGGTGCCGCAGGACACGATCACCGTCTTGATGTCGAGATAGTTCAGGGTGTTCGCGACGCGGTGGAACAGCACGCGGTTGTCGGTGGTGATCTGGCTGCCCTTGTCTTCCTGCCCTGCAGCCGTCTGGGGGTAGCCGCAGCACAGGTATCCCGGCGGCAGCACGGTGATCGTGCCGATCTCGTACAACATGGCCTGCGTCGCCAGGCCCACCTGCCCGAACAGGCGTTCCGAACCGCAGCCGGGGAAATAGAATACGGCTTCGGTATCTTCGTTCACTTTGCGCGGGTTGCGGATCACCGGCACGATGGTGTTGTCCTCGATGTCGAGCAGGGCGCGCGAGGTCTTCTTGGGCAATCCGCCCGGCATCGGCTTGTTGATGAAGTGGATCACCTTGGCCTGGATGGCCGGCTTGCCGACGGTGGCAGGCGGATGGGCCACCTGCTGGCGGAACAGGCCCAGATGCCTGGCGATGCGGTAGCCGATGCGCTGTGCCTTGTAGGACCACTCGATCATTACCTTGCGCATGATCTTGATCGTGAGCGGGTCGGTGCTGTTCAGGTACAGCATGGAGGCCGCGGTGGCAGGGTTGAACTTCTTCTTGCCCTGTTTGTGCAGGAAATTGCGCATCGCGACCGACACGTCGCCAAAGTCGATGTCGACCGGGCAAGGCTTGAGGCATTTGTGGCAGACCGTGCAGTGATCGGCCACGTCGTTGAACTCGTCGAAGTGCGCGATGGAAACACCGCGCCGGGTCTGTTCTTCGTACAGGAAAGCCTCGATCAGCAGCGAGGTGGCGAGGATCTTGTTGCGCGGCGAGTAGAGCAGGTTGGCGCGCGGCACGTGCGTCGTGCATACCGGCTTGCATTTTCCGCAGCGCAGGCAATCCTTGATCGAATCGGAGATCTTCCCCAGCTCGCTCTTTTCCAGGATCAGACTCTCCAGCTCCATCAGGTTGAAGCTGGGCGTGTAAGCGTGTTCCAGGTTGCTGCCCGGCAACAGCTTGCCCTTGTTGAAGTGGCCGTTCGGGTCGACCCTTTGCTTGTACGCGACGAAGGGTGCAACTTCGTTCTGTTCGAGGAAGTCGAACTTCGTGATGCCGATGCCATGCTCGCCGGAGATCACGCCCCCCAGGGCCTTCGCCAGATGCATGATGCGGTCCACCGCGCCGTATGCCTGCTGCAGCATCTCGTAATCGTCGGAGTTGACCGGAATATTGGTGTGCACGTTGCCATCGCCGGCGTGCATGTGCAACGCCACGAACACGCGGCTCTTCAGCACACGCTGATGGATCGCCGTGCATTGTTCAAGGATGGGCAGGAAGGTGCTGCCGCCGAAGAGCTGGCGCAGCGGTTCGCGCAGCTCGACCTTCCAGGAAGCACGCAGCAAATGGCGTTGCACCGCATCGAACACTGTTGGTTCCCTCTCCCCTTGGGAGAGGGTTAGGGTGAGGGATTCTGCGGAGGGCGCGCCCTCACCCCCAGCCCCTTTCCCAAAGGTAGAGGGGAGAGAGGCGAGCGGCGCGTCCAGATTCTGCAGCAACCAGGTCCAGCGGGCACGAACGTCTCCGAGCAGTTGCCGGGCAGCCTGCGGGCGGTTGCCCAGCAACTCGGCGGCGCCCAGCTGCGCGTCGTCCTGGTAGCGCAGGGGCAACTCACCCGCGAAGAACTCGTCCAGCGCATCCAGCAGCTTGATCTTGTTGTCGAGCGACAGTTCGATGTTGATGCGCTCCACGCCGTCGCAATAGTCGCCCATGCGCGGCAACGGGATCACCACGTCCTCGTTGATCTTGAACGCGTTGGTGTGTTTCGCGATCGCGGCGGTGCGTGCCCGGTCCAGCCAGAATTTCTTGCGCGCTTCGGCGGTGACGGCGATGAAACCTTCACCGTGGCGCAGGTTGGCCATGCGCACAATCTCGGAAGCGGCCTCGCCGACCGCGCGCTCGTCGTCGCTGACCACGTCCGCGATCAGGACCATCTTCGGACGCCCGGCACGCTTGGCCTTGGTGGCGTAA
>JAJXTT010000242.1 GCA_021783525.1 Pseudomonadota bacterium | reverse complement strand
TCTCGTAGATGACGGGAACGCTGAGCCCCCAGTTCGGCGCCTGTACTTCGCTGCCGAGCGCAAACAGCCTCAGGGCGGCGGGCGCACCCTGTTGCAGGCGCAGTTGCAGGGACGCCGGCGCATGCGCGTCGTCGCTGCTGTCCAGCGCACAGCCCAGGCTGTTTGCCGTCGCCAGGTATCCTTGTGCTCCATCCCATGCCACGCTCCATTCACCGGCCCGCGTTGGCAACAGGCAGAATTCGGGCACCACGCGGCGCACGCGCACTTTGGCTGCAGCGCTGGCGGCGATGAAACGTGCGAGCCAATTCCTGTTCAGCGTGTACAGCACAGTCCGTCCATCCTGCAGCTTCGCCCCGGGTGTGACGTGCACCTCGGAAACGTCGTCGATCAGCGCGTCTTCCAGCGCGAAGGGCAGCGCGATTTCAAGCTTGCTGCGCTTGATCCTGGGCAGGACCGCGGTCGTCGCCAGCACGCGCTCCGAGGAGACGATCACCGTGGCGTCGTCGTTATGCGGCATCGACGCCAGCGTGCCGCTGCCGGATTCGCGCACATTGCCCGTGTCGTCCAGCAGCGCCCAGGCGCAGTTCGATGCGGCGTCCTGCCATTGCGCGGTGAGGTAGATGCGGAGATTCATTGCAGACTCTTTCTGACTTGCGTCGCCCAGATGCCGGCGCGATGCAGCAGCACATGTGCCGACGAAGCGCCGTCGCCCTGGGTGGCATGTCCCGTGACCATGAAATATTGGCTGCTTACGCTGAGCAGCAAGGTGCTGTCCTGCACCACGTTCTTGGGCAGCCGCTGCATGAAATCCGATATGTTGAAGAATGGGGCCGAACTGGCCTGCAAGGCCAATTGCCGCGCATCCTGCAGCGTCATTCCCGGAAAGATTGCCATCAACACTTCCGGCGGAGCGAAGTTCACGTTCACCGCCGTGTTCGATTCCGGCAGCACGCTCACGAAGGGCTGCAGCCGCTGGATGGTGGCGGTGTCGAAACCCCTGACCCGGACCAGCTCCCCGATGTCGGAGAGCGGGCGGTTGGCGCAGCGATAGGGATTGTCGAGGTTCATGTAATATTCATCTTCCGCACCGTTTGCCATCGTCACGCTATCCGCATCCATCCAGTCCGCCAGTGCGTTGCCCAGCTCCGGCGGCAGGCCCAGCGACGCGAGCAGGCGCTGGAATCGCGCCAGATCGGGCGTGCTGACCACGCCGTTGTTGACCAGATTGTTCAGGTTGTACAAGCCCTGCTGGTCGACGATCGTGCCTTGCACCTCGCCGCCCTCCACCGGGATGGCGGGCAACTGCATCGCCCACATTTCGCGCGGGCCGTCGTACTGGTTCACCGACGCATCGTCGGCCAGGACCGCGCGCGCCCAGTCGATCCCGGCCTCGGCGATGCGCCGGGCTTGCGCGCGGTCGCGGCCGTTTTCCATCTCCCGCTGCCAGAATCCCTGCTGTTGCGCCATGAACGCGGCGATGGTGGTCGCCATGGCGACGATCAACAGCACCAGCACCAGCGCCACGCCGCCTTGAGTCGCGCTCTTCATTGCAGCGCAAAGAACCGGGTAAGTTTGTCGCCGCCCGTCAACACCAGTTGCACCTCCACCCCTCTGGGCAGCATGGTGTCGACCGTCATCGGCGGCCATTGTGTCACCCACGTCAGGTTGGTGCTCAGGTAACGCAGGTTGAATTCGCTCACGTCTTCCAGCACGGTGTCGACGGTCGGCACATTGTACGGGGCGCTATCCAGCGCAGTCCAGCGCAACATCTCCAGCTTGCCCTGACGCAGGCGGTAGCCGACGCGCTGCGGCGGCAGCGGCGTGCCGTCGGCATCGAATCCGCCATTGTGCGAGAAGGCCAGCTGCACATCCTCCAGGCTCTGGGCGGTGGTCTGGAAACCGGCCCAGGCGGGCGCTTCCGCGCCGCTCGCTGTGCGTACCGGGCGCGCCAGCACCTGCGCCGTCTCGCCGTCCAGCCGGGCGAAGAAACGTTCCAGCGCCTGCCATTTGCGCGTCTCCTGATCCAGGTGGGCGCGCGTCTGCGTCACCGCATTGAGGCCGCGATAGGCGGTGACCGCAAGAATGGCGAATACGAACATGGCGACGAGCAGTTCGATCAGCGTGAATCCCTTGATGGACCGGATGCTCATCGCGGATATTGCACCAGATACCCGGTCAATTCCCGCAGCTTGAGATTCGCGTCGTCCGGAGAATAAACGCTGACCACGATGCGGCGCATGGTGGGGTTGGGGGTCGAGATGACTTCTTCCTGCCACGGGTAGGTTTGCCCGGCCTGGTCTTCGCTGCCCGTCTGGATACCGGGGGACGGCCAGTCGTTGAGCGCCTGATGGTTCGCCAGGCGGTTCTGCGCCACCCAGTCTGCGATGACGCGAATGCGCAAGGCATCGGCATTGCGGATGCTGGAGCTGGCGGTGCGCGATACCGCGGCCATGGCGATGGCGAGGATGGCGAGCGCGACCAGGACTTCAAGGAGGGTGAACCCCCGGTGTTTGCGAAACCGGCTCATGGCGCCATCCCGGTCTTGACTTCCACTTTGCCCAGGCCGTTGCCGACGACGTCGGAAACCAGGCCGTTGCCGAGCAGGGTCACCCGAAAATCCTTGGCCGACAGATCTGGGCTCAGCACGATCAGCGAACCCGGTTCGATGCTGCGCCCGTCGAAGCTGACTTTGCCGATGCGGATTTCCTCAGGCAGGGTGCGGGGGTGCAGCAGGTTGTCGCGTTCGATGCGCACCCATGCGCCCTCTTTGGAGCGCGTCCAGAAGCGGTAGCTGTTGCCGGTCCCTGACCATGCGAGCGGTTGTCCGCCCGCTTGCGAACTCATCCCGCCGTTCTCCATCAGGAAAGCCAGGCGTTGCGATTCCTCCCGCAATACGGTCTCCGTGTTCGGCATCAGGTTCAGCGTCGCCACCGCGAGCATGATGCTGGCGACAACCAGCGCCACCATCATTTCAAGCAGCGTGAAGCCGCGCATCGCTTTTCCGATGTTCAGTCCTGCCACGACCCGATGTCGGCATCGTTGCCTTCACCGCCGGCCGTGCGGTCCGCGCCGAAGCTGAACACGTCGATCGCGCCATGCACGCCGGGTTGCAGGTACTGGTAGGGCGTTCCCCACGGGTCTTTCGGCACGCGGTCCAGATAACCCTCGCTCTTCCAGTTGTTCGGAATGGGGGAGGTGGTGGGTTTGTGCACCAGCGCGGCCAGGCCCTGTTCCGTTGTGGGATAGCGCTGGTTATCCAGCTTGTAGAGGTTGAGCGCCTGGGTGATGGTCGCGATGTCCTGCTTGGCGGCAGTCACGCGCGCCTCGTCCGGCCGGCTCATCACCTTGGGCACGATCAGCGCCGCGAGCACGCCGATGATGAGGATGACGACCATCAATTCGATCAGGGTGAAGCCTTTGTTGGGGTGTATGGATTTCATGATTTGCTTTCCTTTGTAAAAGTCACATCGAAACCGGGACGGCTGATTGTCCTGTTACTTTACCATCTGATTCATCTGGATGATGGGCAGCAGGATCGCCAGCACGATCAGCAGCACCACCGCGCCCATGAACAGGATCAGCAGGGGTTCCATGATGGAGGTCAG
>JAJXTT010000241.1:1434-3617 GCA_021783525.1 Pseudomonadota bacterium | reverse complement strand
CGGCCGTGAAGGTTTCCGGGCTGTATTCCAGTACCCACTCCGTTTCCGGCTGTTCTGCCGCCAACTGCCTGACCAGCTTGACGGCCGAGACGGCCATGTCGACGACCTCCGCCTTGCTCATGCCGAAAACGATGTCGCGGAAGGTTTTCGAGACCGGGTTATAGACGTGCACGATGGCCCGCCGTGCGCCCCGCAGCGATTCCATCGTGCGGCGGATCAGGTGTTCCCGCGCCTGGGTTAGCACTTCGATCGTGACATCCTCGGGAATATGCCCGCCCTCGATGAGCTCGCGCACGAAGTTGAAATCGGTGGCGGAAGCCGACGGGAACGCGACCTCGATCTCCTTGAAGCCGATGTCGCAGAGCATGCGGAACATGCGCATCTTGCGTTCGCCGTTCATCGGCTCGAACAGCGACTGGTTGCCGTCGCGCAGGTCGGTGCTCATCCAGATCGGCGGCTGGGTGATGGTGCGGTTCGGCCATTGGCGGTCGACAAGATCGACGGGCGGGAACGGCCGGTATTTGGTTTCGGGATGGCGCAACATGGCAGGGTCTCCTTCGGTAATCGGTTAAGAATCCAGCGGATTGAATCTTAGGGACAAACCCACGGCATGTGCTTGCGTATTTCACCTTAAAACTAAGATGTCTGGCAATAATATTGCGCAATAATTAAATTTTAATAATACTATCAGTCTGAAAATCAAATTTTAAAGGAATCTTATGAAACTCGATCGCTACGACCAGCAGATTCTGGAGATCCTCCAGCAGGATGGGCGCATCAGCAACCAGGAGTTGGCCGACCGCATCAGCCTCACGCCGTCTCCCTGCCTGCGCCGCCTGCATGCGCTGGAAGAATCCGGCCTGATCACCGGATACCGCGCAATGCTGGACGCAAAAAAACTGGGCTTGTCGTTGATGGCGCTGATCCTGATCTCGATGGACCAGCATACGCCCGAACGACTGGGCAACTTCGAGGCAAAGGTCATGGAGATCCCGGATGTGCTGGAATGCCTGCTCATCACGGGACAGGATGCCGACTACCAGCTCAAGGTGGTCGTGAAGGACATGGATGCTTATCAGGAACTGCTGCTCAACCGCATCACCCGCATCGAGGGAGTGACCGGCGTTCACTCCAGTTTCGTGTTGCGGCGCGTGATCGACAAGACTGCACTGCCGCTCTGACGCCCCGACACTTCATTGTGTGGCGCGGTTGCCGCAACTTAAGGCCTCTTTAATAAATATTGTCCGGCCCGGCGTTCATGCGACCGCCGCCGCTGGCGAGTCATATGCTTTCACCCCGGACAAAGGAACGGTCGGCTGCCACAACTGCCGCTCGAACAATTCCAGCAGGTAACGCGCCGACGACAACGTCTCACCCGGCCCGAATCGGGCCACGAGTTCAGCCTCCGGCAAAGCCGGCAACCCCTCGCGCACCTGGACCAGGCCGGTCGTGGCCAGGCTCAGGGGCAGCGGAGTCACCGCCAGCCCGGAAGCCACCGCATGGCGCATGGCGGTATAGCTGCTGCCCACAAAAGCGGTCGTCCACGGCAATCCTGCGCCTGTCAGGGCGGCAAGTGCCGCCACCCGGAAGACGCAGCCCTCGTGGAAGACCGCCAGAGGCAAGGGACTCTGCCGCGCCGCATCGCTGCCCTCGCCCGTGAGCCAGATCAGCGGTTCCCGCCGAAGGAGTTTCCACTCCGCGCCCTCTGCCGGCTGAAACTGACCCGCGATCCGCTTGGCAATGGCCAGATCCAGTTCTCCCGCTTCCGTCTGGGCGGCAAGGCGCACCGAAAGATCGCAACGGACAGAAAGTCTTACCCGCGGACAGGAGCGGGAGAACTCGGCGAGCACCTTGGGAAAGACACTCTCCATCAACTCCTCGGGCAGACCGACGCGCAGGTTGCCGGCCAACGCGGGCTGCGTAAAGCAACTGCAGGCTTCGTCGTTCAGGCGCAGGATCCGCCGGCCATAATCGATCAGGACCTGCCCTTCGGCGGTGGGACCGGCCACCCGGCCCTGGCAACGTTCCAGCAGCGCATGGCCCACGGTATCTTCCAGACGCTTGATCTGCAGACTGATCGCCGATTGGGTACGGCCAAGCTTCGCCGCCGCCGCTGAAAAGCTGCCGCAATCGGCGATCGCCACCAGCGACCGCAACAAATCCATATCCAGGTTAGGCATCAT
>JAJXTT010000241.1:0-1334 GCA_021783525.1 Pseudomonadota bacterium | reverse complement strand
CTAGGGCTGGTAGCCGGTTTCGCCGGCGTGGTGTGGATCATGGGAGGCCGCGCAACATCGGCGCCTGCGGATATGACGGGCGTACTGCTGATACTGATCGGCACCGTGGCCCTGGCCGCCTCCACACTGCTCAACCGGCGCGCGGTGACGCATCTGGATCCCCGGGCGATCGCGATGATCCAGCTACCGGTAAGCGGGTTGGCACTGTTGCCGCTGGCATGGTGGCGTGAAGGACTGGCGATACGCCCGGATCTGGCGTTCTTCGGCAGCCTCTTTTACCAGGCCGCGGTCGTGTCCATAGGCACCACGCTGATGCTGTTGTGGCTGGTGCGGCACGGCGGGGCAGCCCGAGCCAGCGGCTTTCACCTGCTCAACCCGGCTTTCGGCACCTTGCTGGCGGCGACCATCCTGGGAGAAGCGGTACCGGCTTCCGACCTGCTGGGCGTCGTACCCATCGTCGCCGGTCTGGCCCTGGTGCTGTGGCCCGGGCGGCTGTAAAAGGCAAGACCATGAAATTCGCCGGAACTCAGGATATGGCGCATCGAACCAGGCGGGGCCGAACCACGACCCGCCCCGCCTAAACCATGCGGCGGAGCTTCCACCACATCAGCACGAGGCCCAGCAATGCCGCCCCGGCACTGCAGGAATACAAAGCCGATGCGCCCCAATGCTGCCAGATCGGTCCGCTCGCCAGCCCGCCCAGCATGCCACCTGCGCCATAAGTCACGCTGCCGAACAGCGCCTGCCCCCTGGATTGGTGCCGTCCCTGGAAAAATTGATGCACCAGGCCCAGCGAGCTGGCGTGGTACGCGCCGAAGGTGAACGCATGCAGCATCTGCGCAAACAACAGCAGCACCACCCAGTCGACAGCCCAGCCGATGAGCGTGAAGCGCAGCACTGCGGCGCTGAAGCTGAAGAGCAGAATGCGGGTAAAACCGAAGCGGCGCACCAGCGCAGGCATCAGGAAAAAAACGCCAATCTCGCAGATCACCCCCAGCGCCCATAATCCGCCCACCGCACTCTTGGCGTAGCCGTGCTCGACCAGATAAATGGAGTAGAAGGTGTAATAGGGCCCATGCGCCACGGACATCAGGAAACAGGCTCCAAACAGGGCCAGTACGCGCGGCTGCAACACAATCTGCCTGATCGGCTGGTCGTCGGTATGATGCGCCAGCGCCTCGGTCCTGGGTATCTGACGCGCAAAAACCACGATGCCGACCTCGCACACCAGTCCCGCCCACAGCAACCAGGCGATGGCGATGTAATCGAAGGCGTAGCCCAGCCCCACCACCGAGACGATGAAGCCGATGGACCCCCAGGAGCGGATGCGCCCA
>JAJXTT010000240.1 GCA_021783525.1 Pseudomonadota bacterium | reverse complement strand
ATGAAATGATCCAGCACTCGCACATCCACCATCAGCAGCGATTGCTTCAGCGCATCGGTCAGCAAGCGATCCGAATCGCTAGGTTCCGCCACCCCGGACGGGTGATTATGTGCAAAGATCACCGCTGCCGCATTATGATGCAACGCCCGCTTCATCACTTCTCGCGGATACACGCTGGTCTGCGTCAAGGTACCCTGAAATAACTCTTCCGCCGAGATCACTCGATGCTGCGCATCCAGAAAGATCGCGATAAACACCTCCTGCTGCCGCGCGCGCAACAGGAGTTGCAGATAATCACGCACCGCGCGTGGCGAATTCAACGCGTCGCCGGCCTGCATCTCTTCCTGCAATGCACGTCTGGACATTTCCAGCACTGCCTGCAACTGCACGTACTTGGCCTGGCCCATTCCGTGTATGTCGCAGAATTCCCGCTCCCCCGCTGCAAACAACCGCGTGAGAGTGTTGAAGCGCGCAAGCACGTCGCGCGCCAGATCAACCGCACTCTTGCCGACCACCCCTGTGCGCAGGAATATAGCCAGCAATTCGGCATCCGACAACGCAGATGGACCACGTTGCAGCAACTTCTCGCGCGGACGCTCGCCAGTTGGCCAGTCAGCGATACTCATCCTGCATATACCGAAAAATGAAGAAGTGATGTGTAGATTGGACTGCGGAGCCGCTGTTTTGGCTGGAGACCGCATATAAAAGGAAATTCACAAGACTCATGCGAGCAAATTAATCCGATTTGGAAGTAGGGTCAATATACCTGGCGGTCTAGATAATCTCCTATACCTTGGAATCTTACTGATCAGAGTTGCAGCCGCGACAATTTTAAAGAACTAACTCGCCCTAAAATACGCTCTGGCTGCAACTAGTTTCCAGCCGCCCTGCGACCCTGCGCTCGACTTGATCTGCCAACACGTCCGCCATGTACGACGCTTTCTTGCTAAGATGCGCGGCATTATGAACATGGCCCGGACAAAACGCATTGTGCTCGGCATCACCGGCGGTATCGCGGCCTACAAGGCGGCGGAACTGGCACGCCTGCTGGTCAAGCAGGACGTCGAGGTACAGGTTGCGATGACGGAAGCGGCGACGCACTTCATCACACCCGCCACAATGCAGGCGCTCACCGGGCAACCGGTATTGATCGACCAGTGGCAGGATGACAAGGGCATGGCGCACATACACACCAGCCGGCTTGCCGATGCCATCGTGATCGCCCCCGCCACGGCAGATTTCATCGCGAAGCTCGCGCACGGCCTCGCCAATGACCTGCTTTCCACTCTATGTCTGGCGCGCGATTGCCCGCTTCTGGTCGCGCCTGCGATGAACAGGCAAATGTGGTCGAACCCGGCCACACAGCGCAACCTGCAACAACTTGTCTCCGACGGAGTGTCGATATTGGGGCCGACAAACGGAATTCAGGCCTGTGGCGAGGAAGGCATGGGACGGATGCTGGAAGCAGAAATGCTGGCTCAGGACATTTTCGCTCTGTTTCAACCCAAGTTGCTGACCGAAATCAATATCCTCATCACCGCAGGCCCGACCTATGAAGCGATTGATGCAGTGCGCGGCATCACCAATCGCAGCAGCGGCAAGATGGGATACGCCATCGCTCAGGCCGCAATCGAGCTGGGTGCGCAAGTCACACTGGTTTCCGGCCCGGTCGCCCTTGCGAAGCCTGCTGCGGCACATACCGTGGATGTCACCAGCGCCGCCGAAATGCTTGAGGCCGTAAAACAACATGTGGCGCATGCCGACATGTTTATCGGTGTGGCGGCGGTGGCCGATTACCGCGTAGCCCGACAGAACAAACAAAAACTCAAGAAAAGCGATACCAACTTCACGCTGGAGCTGATTCCAAATCCAGACATCCTCTCCTATGTCGCCAGCCTTCCCAAGCCGCCGTTCTGCGTGGGCTTCGCAGCAGAAAGCGAAAAATTGCACGAGCATGCGACAGACAAACGCCGGAAGAAGAAAATCCCCCTGCTGGCTGCCAATCTTGCACAGAACGCCATCGGCAGTGACGACAACGAACTGGTGCTGTTCGACGATGCAGGTGAGCATGTATTGCCTCGTGCCGATAAACTGACTTTGGCGCGAGCGCTGCTGCGCCATGCCATTGCTCTCTACAGGAAAGGAAGCAAGCAATGAAAAAAGTGGATGTGAAGATACTCGACCCGCGCCTGCATGAACACCCACCTGCCTACGCCACACCCGGTTCGGCGGGTATCGACATGCGCGCCTGTATCGACAGCAGCATGACCATCCAGCCCGGTCAGTGCGAACTGATCCCCAGCGGTATCGCCTTGCATCTGAACGACCCGCACTACGCCGCGATGATTCTGCCCCGCTCAGGCCTTGGCCATAAGCACGGCATCGTTCTCGGCAACCTGGTCGGACTGATCGACTCGGATTATCAGGGACAGATATTCATCTCGATCTGGAACCGCGGACATCATCCGTTTGCATTGATGCCGATGGAGCGCATCGCACAATTGGTCATCGTGCCGGTCGCGCAAGTGCAGTTCAATATCGTGGAGGAATTCCCGATGAGCCAGCGCGGCGCAAACGGCTTCGGCAGTACCGGCAAGCATTAACCCCCCAACGAGCAACGAAAAAAAAGGCCCGCTAGATGCGGGCTTTTTTTCGTTGCTTCGCAGGTCAATGCTCCAAGGTCAATTCGAGCTCGGTGCTTTCGCCCTTGCGTATCGAGACTTTCTCGGATGCAGTCTTGTATCCCTTGATTTTGACTTCTATCGTGTGGACGCCAGGATCGGCTTCTGCCCGTAGCGGTGACATTCCAAAATAGATGCCATCCACGTAGACCTTGGCACGACCGGGCGTGGTATCCACCACCAGCATTCCTTTCGCGACAGAGTCTGGCTGTTTATCGTTAGAGACAGGCATCGTAGCGGGCGCAGGAATCGCCTGGTCGGAAGATGGAACGATCCCGGGAGTCACCAGGACCTTTACGCCCGGAATCACTTTGGTACCGGGAGTCAGGTTAAACAACTCGGGACGGGTCGCCATCAACACCGAATTGACAGCTTCGGCCGTCTTGCCCGCCACCACATCGATTTCCTGCTTCAGATAGTCCGCGATGTCGCCCTTGGTATTTCCCGACACCCCCGCAAAGCGATCGGCTTTCTCTTCCACTTCTCCTGCCCAAACCACTTTTCCGGTGGCGCTCTCTTTAAGAGTCGTTTCCAGCCTGATTACTACATAGTCACGCGCCTTGACATCGTAGCGCAATTCCTTGACCACTCCGCTCAACTCGAACAGGGCGGCATCGTCCTTTGCCAATACCTGTATGCCCTTATCGTCCAGGTGGTTGCGCACAGAGTCCGCCACCACCTCCGTCACATTGCGATCCAGAAGGATTTCTTTTCCTGAAAGGCCGAATACCGGTTCTTCACTGATGCCGATCTTGCGGGGGTTGCCCGTATTTCGCCCGTCCGTATACCCCTCAATACGGATGGACGCGAGATACTTGGCCTTCGACGCATCGGGATCTGCCTTTCCGGTCTCGCTGACGTGTATCTCGTTGCCAAATAAACCGGCGCAACCAGCCAGCACAATGCCAACCAACCCTGATATCAGATACAAAGAAGAACGACTCATCA
>JAJXTT010000239.1 GCA_021783525.1 Pseudomonadota bacterium | reverse complement strand
ATGGTTGATCGCACCATCATCCAGTGGGACAAGGACGACCTGGATGCGCTGGGGCTGCTCAAGGTGGACGTGCTCGCGCTGGGCATGCTCTCGGCCATCCGTCGTGCATTGGATGAGGTGAGCAGGCTGCGCGGAAGAACAATCACGATGGCGGACATCCCACGCGAAGATCCCGCGGTGTACGAGATGATCGGCCACGCCGATACCGTAGGCGTGTTCCAGATCGAATCGCGCGCGCAGATGTCGATGTTGCCGCGCATGCGGCCGCGCAATTTCTACGACCTGGTGATCGAAGTGGCCATCGTGCGCCCGGGGCCGATACAGGGCGGCATGGTGCATCCCTATCTGCGCCGCCGCGAAGGTTCGGAGCCGGTGACCTACCCGAGCGAGGAGGTGAGGGATGTGCTGCAACGCACGCTGGGCGTGCCCATCTTCCAGGAGCAGGTGATGCGCCTGGCCGTGGTAGCAGCGGGGTTCACACCGGGCGAAGCGGATGCAGTGCGGCGCTCGATGGCCGCATGGAAGCGCAAAGGCGGACTGGAACATCTCGAGCAGCGCCTGATCGATGGCATGACCGAGCGCGGTTATCAGCAGGAATTCGCTCTGCAGATATTCCAGCAGATCCTGGGTTTCGGCGAATACGGTTTCCCCGAGTCGCATGCTGCAAGTTTTGCGCTGCTGGTCTATATCTCAGCCTGGCTCAAGTGCCATGAACCGGCGGCGTTCACCTGCGCATTGCTGAACAGCCAGCCCATGGGTTTCTACGCGCCGACCCAGCTCGTGCAGGACGCGCGCCGTCACGGCGTGGAAGTGCTGCCCGCGGACGTGACCGAAAGCGAGTGGGATTGCACCCTGACTGCATTCCCCTCTCCCCAACCCTCGCCCCTACGGGGAGAGGGGCGAACTTCGAAAGAGGAACGAATCTCCCAACCCGCATTGCGTCTCGGCCTGCGCATGGTGAACGGCCTTTCTCTGGAAGGTGCCGCACGTCTCACGGAAGCGCGTTCGCAGAGACCATTCGACAGCGTAGAAGACATGGCCCGGCGGGCCGGCCTGGAAAAACGCGACCTCAAGTGCCTGGCCGCGGCTGGCGCGTTGAGCGCGTTGGCAGGGCACCGCAGGCAAGCCTATTGGGACGTGGCCGGCATTGAGCAGCTTACGCCGCTTGCATTAGCCACCGCCGGGGAAATGCAACCACAACTGCTGCCGCTGACCGAAGGCCAGAACCTGGTCGCCGATTACGACAGCCTTGGGCTCACTTTGGGCAGGCATCCGCTGGCACTGCTGCGCGACGCGCTGAGCGCGCAACGACTGGTCACCGCTGCCGAGTTGCGCACATTTCCGCATGGCCGGCTCACGCGCGCAGCCGGCCTGGTGATCGGCCGCCAGCGCCCCGGCACCGCGAGCGGAGTGACCTTCGTCACGCTGGAGGACGAGACCGGACAAATCAATGTCGTGGTGTGGCGCGACCTCGCCGACAAGCAGCGGCGCGAATTGCTGGGATCGCGGCTGCTGGCGGTGTTCGGCGTGCTGGAACGGCAGGGCGAAGTGACGCACCTCATTGCGGGGCACCTGAAGGATTTGACGCCATTGCTCGGCGATCTGGTCACGCAGTCGCGGGACTTTCACTAAGTCCCGCCACTACTTATTCGCAAGTCACACCTTTTCTTCGAACGTATGCTTGTCGGAGATGAAAGCCACGGTCACGCAGCCGGGTCCGGTATGCACACCGCCGGTCATGCTCATCGGTGCGACATGGATCGCCACACCGGCCGATTCCGCTTCCGCCTGCAACCGCTGGAATCCGGGCATCTTCTGCACTGCGACTGGATCGCCGCCGTAGCCGATACATATCGCCGGTGCCGCCAGGCCCGCCCATACCGCACGCGTGACGTTGGCAAACATGGTTTCGACTGCCGCGTCGAAGTGCCGCAATTTGGCGACCGGTCCGGTCTCGTCCATGTGGCCGAGCAGGATCGGTTTGATATCGAGCATCGATCCCAGCATGAAACTCGCCCAGTTGATGCTCTTGTCGCCGCGCTTGGAGGCTCGCTTGTAGATATGTTGCAGCCCGGGCGGCACCATGTAGCAGTAGGTATGCGGCACCAGCTCGCGAATGCGCGAATCGATCACCGACGGCGCCGCGCCGGCCTTGATCATGCGCATCACCTCCGCGGCGAGCACCGCCGTGCCGGTGAAGATGTTGCAGCTGTTGATGACCGCCAGCGAAAAATGACTGTCGATGCCGGCATCCTGGCGCACTTTCTTGTACTTGCCGAGGATGCCGATCGAAGCCTTCATCGCGTTTTCGTAGATGTCGCTGCGCGACCGCGTCACCGTGAGGCAGAATACGTGGTCATAGTTGCGCACCAGCTTGTCCAGAAACAGGTTCTCGATCTGCGTGCTTGAATACGGGATCGACTCGACTTCGAAGTCGGCCTTTTGCTCCGTCTGTGCCGAGTGGAACGCAATCGTCTGATCCTTGTTGCGGCGATCCTCGAAAGTCTGGTCGCCGATCCTGAGCGTAGTCGGCATCAGTTCGATGCCGTCTTCATTGAAAAAGGAGTGCGGCAAATCACAGCTTGAGTCGACCACCAATCCGATTCTCATTTCTTATTTCCTCCTGTTGTCGGCATCGTGAGCCCTGTTTTTGTATATTGCGGCGCAAAGATTACACAGACTCCAAATTTGCGCCAGAGGAGAATAATCATGGATGACCGATGCATGTTATTTTGTGCTGCCATATCAAAATGTTGTCACCGTGACCCATTTGCCGGCGCGAAAGGAATTGCTTTGCGTGATAGTCGTCTGGCGGGAATGGGGGCAATGTCGATCTTCTCCCCGTTGTGCATCGCGCTGATACTCTTGCTTGTCCATGTGTTGGCCGTTGCGCGAAGATGCCCGTTGCTACTGCCCTGCAGGCCGCTTGATCCATGAGGCTGCAGCCGGCTCTGGCCCGCTTGAGAGAGGAATTCAACACCGGTTCCCTTGTTCTTGAAAAATCTCGTCCACATCCCAATCTGGCGCACGGAGGTATCTGATGCAGCCAACACCAACATCACGGACTTTTCTATTGCGCACCATTCTCGCTGGAGCGCTGGTCGCGCTATTTTTCCCGCTGTTGCCACCCTTTGTTCCGCCTGCGGTTGGCGCGGTTGCCGCACCTCGTCCGGTGACACCGCGCGGCGAACTTGACTCGGAGGAAAAGGCGACCATCCAGCTTTTCGAGAAATCCCGAGACTCTGTCGTGTTCATCACGACCAAGGCCCAGGTGCAGGACTTCTGGTCGCGCAATGTATTCTCAGTTCCGCGCGGAACCGGTTCAGGTTTCATCTGGGATGAGTCCGGGCACATCGTCACCAACTACCACGTGGTGGAAGACGCCAGCGAAGCCACCATCCGGCTTTCCAACGGCAAGGACTATTCCGCTACTCTCGTTGGAACGAGCCCCGCCCATGATCTCGCCGTGCTCAAGATCAACGTCAACAGCAAGCTTTCTCCGCCGCTGCCCGTCGGCACCAGCCACGACCTCAGGGTTGGACAGAAGGTCTATGCGATCGGCAATCCGTTTGGCCTGGACTGGACGCTGACCAACGGCATCGTCTCGGCGCTGGATCGCTCCCTCACTGAAGACAACGACAACA
>JAJXTT010000238.1 GCA_021783525.1 Pseudomonadota bacterium | reverse complement strand
GCTTCGGGCGAAGCCAAGTGGGGCCGGTTGTGCGGCCTTACCATGCTGTTGCCGCATGGTTACGAGGGACAGGGGCCGGAACACTCTTCCGGCCGGATCGAGCGTTACCTGCAACTATGTGCCGACTACAATATCCAGGTGTGCGTCCCGACCACATCTGCCCAGATATTCCACCTGTTGCGCCGCCAGATGCTGCGACCCTATCGCAAGCCCCTTGTTGTGTTTACACCCAAGAGCTTGCTGCGCAGCAAGGATGCAGCTTCCCCGATGCAGATGCTGGCGGAAGGAACCTTCCAGACCGTGATACCCGAGGTCGAGACAATGGATGCCGCAAAGGTGAAACGTGTCATCGTGTGCAGCGGCAAGGTTTATTTCGACCTCATCAAGCATCGCCGCGAAAAAGGCATCGAGAACATTCCCGTCATCCGGCTGGAGCAGCTGTATCCTTTCCCGCACGACGAATTCGCCGCACAGATCGCCGCCTATCCAAACGCGACGGAGGTGGTCTGGTGTCAGGAGGAGCCGGGCAATCAAGGGGCATGGCATCGCATTCAGCACTACCTGGTTCGCCATATGCGCAAGGGGATGCGTCTCGAATATGCGCTGCGTCCTTCTTCTGCCTCGCCCGCGGCCGGTTATCTGGCCACGCATAATGAACAGCAAAAAGCGGTGATTGAAGCTGCATTCCGTCCCGACCTCGACGTAAAGAACATACCAGGAGCGCACCATGAGCATCATTGAAGTCAAAGTCCCGCAACTTTCCGAGTCAGTATCCGAGGCTTCTTTGCTGACCTGGCACAAGCAAGTCGGTCAGGCAGTGAAAGAGGGCGAGAATCTGATCGATATCGAGACTGACAAAGTGGTCCTGGAATTGCCGGCAATCAAGAGCGGTGTTCTGGTAAAGATCATCAAAGCCGACGGAGCGAAAGTGGGCAGCGGCGAAGTCATTGCCCAGATCGACACGGCGGCACAAGCTGCCGAGCTGCCGGTGGCGACTCCTGCCGCCGTACCCGTTGCCTCAGCCAGTGCCCCCAAGGTATCGCCCCAAGCTGCAGCCGTGTCTCCTTCGGCGCGCAAAATGGCGAATGCGCTTGATGTGGATACTGCCGGTTTGCAGGGCAGCGGCCGCAAGGGTCTGGTGACCAAGGAAGACGTGTTGGGTGCGGTCCAGCAACCAGCACCTGGCCAGCCAATGATCGCACCAGTTGCCGTACCTGCGGGAGACCGCCCCGAGCAGCGTGTGCCGATGACGCGCATACGTCAGCGTATCGCAGAGCGCCTGCTGCAATCGCAGCAGAATTCCGCGATCCTGACCACGTTCAACGAAGTGAACATGCAGCCGGTGATCGAGCTGCGCAACAAGTACAAGGAAGCTTTCGAGAAGAAGCACGGTGTGAAGCTCGGTTTCTCGTCCTTCTTCGTCAAGGCTGTCGTGATCGCCTTGCAGAAATTCCCTATCGTCAATGCTTCGGTGGACGGCACCGACATCATTTACCACGGCTACTTCGACATCGGCATGGCGATTGGCAGCGAACGCGGTCTGGTTGTGCCAATTTTGCGTGACGCGGACAAGATGTCCATTGCGGACATCGAGAAGAGCATCGCGGAGTATGCCGCACGTGCCAAGGTCGGCAAGATCACGATGGAAGAGTTGACTGGCGGTACTTTCTCCATCACCAATGGCGGCGTATTCGGCTCCATGCTTTCCACGCCCATCATCAATCCCCCGCAGAGTGCGATTCTCGGCATACATGCCACCAAGGATCGTCCGGTGGCCGAGAACGGCCAAGTGGTCATCCGCCCGATGAACTACCTGGCGCTTTCCTACGATCACCGCATCATCGATGGGCGCGAGGCCGTGCAGTTCCTCGTCACGATCAAGGAAGTGCTGGAAGAGTTTCCGGCACGCGTACTGCTGGATCTGTAAATGAAGACTTTTCGTGCTTACCAGATTGTTGAAGAAAGCGGCAAGTCCGCCGGCCGTTTCGTCGAGTTATCGCAGGACAATTTTGACACCGGTGAGGTGGTCATCCGTACCCATTATTCCGGCGTCAATTACAAGGATGCGCTCGCTGCCACAGGGGCTGGTAAAGTTATTCGCCGCTTCCCCTGTGTGGGGGGTATAGACGTTGCCGGGGTTGTTGAGTCTTCGCAGGATGCGCGTTACAGGGCGGGCGATCAGGTATTGATCACCGGCTATGACATGGGCGTCGCGCACGACGGCGGTTTTGCCGAATATGTGCGCGTACCGGCGGATTGGATCGTGCCGTTGCCGGTCGGCCTTACCATGTTCGAGTCGATGGCGTTGGGTACCGCGGGATTCACTGCCGCCCTTGCGATCCATCGTTTGGAACAAAACGAGCTTACGCCCCAAAAGGGCAAAGTGATCGTCACTGGTGCGACAGGCGGCGTGGGAAGTATCTCTATCCAGATGCTGTCGCAGCTCGGTTATCACGTGGTTGCGCTGACCGGAAAAACCGGCGAACACGATTACCTGAAATCAATCGGTGCCAGCGAGATATTGCCGCGGAACGAGATTGACATGAAGAGCACGCGACCCCTGGAAAAGGCCTTGTGGGCAGGTGCGCTGGATGCGGTGGGGGGAGATACCCTGGCCTGGCTTGCACGCACCATGCAACAGGAAGGTGCCATTGCCAGTTTCGGTAACGCGGGTGGCGCCGAACTGCATACTTCCGTGTTCCCCTTCATTTTGCGCGGAGTGAAACTGCTTGGAGTGGACTCCTCCGCGACTTTGATGCCGCTGCGCAAGCAGTTATGGCAACGCATGGCCGGCGATCTGCGCATTTCGCAATTTGACAAGATTGCGCACCGTATCGCGTTTTCCGAGCTTCCCGAAGCCTGTGCAAAACTGATCAGGGGTGAGGCGCATGGCCGTTCTGTGGTGGAATTCGTTCCGCACTAGGAATCGCTCGGTTATAATGCGCGCCCTTTGGGGCCTTCAGTGCCCCGAATGCGAAAGTGGCGGAATTGGTAGACGCACTGGATTTAGGTTCCAGCGCCGTAAGGCGTGAGAGTTCGAGTCTCTCCTTTCGCACCAGGTTGTCATTGGAGATGTGAGAGCGATTTCATCAGAAATAGGCGGTTAATACCGCCTCTTTCTGTTTTTAAGTCAAATTTGTTGAGACAAAATAGCCCTTACAGAACCTGCGGCGAGGCAATCGCATAAAACAGCGTCACATGTTTTGGCGACGTAGCGGATGGCCTTCTACGGGGTCATAAACCCCCTCAAACTTCTGTCCGTTCCTGGCCTTCAAGACGGCCTTGTAGCAGGTATTGTCAGGATTTAAGCTGATGACCTGATAGCCTTGCTGTGCCAGCTTATTCTGCATTTCACCGGCAGGAATCCAATGAGCCTTGTCCAAATTCGTGCAATCGAATGTTCGGGCCAGCAGAGGTGTCGAAAGAGTGATCAGGCTGATGGCGATGACAATATGTTGTATGTGCATGATGATTCCTTTCATGAAATGATGGACGTTTCGCGGATATCATGTTCACCCGATCACCTTAAAAGAACCTTAAAGCGCTACGCCAAAGCGGCAGGCGCATATCGGACTGAGCGACTGAAATTCAGGCGCTTATGAACTCCTCCCGACTGGCGTCTCCGTTTGATGTCAAAAGAATTCGTATTC
>JAJXTT010000010.1 GCA_021783525.1 Pseudomonadota bacterium | reverse complement strand
CCAGACGCCCCGCATCGTCGATACCCGCCAAAGAAGTCAGTATTTCAGGCGGAATCTTCTTGTTGAGTTTGACGTACTGGTCGAATTGATTGATCAGCGCGCGCCGCATCGCCTCGGCCTCGTGACCGATCTCTTCGTCGATCGGAACGGGCTGTATCTCGGCATCCAGATGGGATTTATCGTCGAATATACGCAACACCTTGGCGCGTTGCGTACCTTCTACCAGCACTTTGACCGTACCGTCCGGCAGTTTCAGCATCTGCAGAATATTGGCGATACTGCCGATGCGATATATGTCTTCCGTTGCGGGTTCGTCTTTGGCCGCGGATTTTTGTGCCACCAGGACAATGCTCTTGCCGGCCTCCATCGCTGCCTCCAACGCTTTGATGGATTTGGCACGCCCAACGAAGAGAGGGATGACCATATGCGGGAACACCACCACGTCGCGCAAGGGCAACAAAGGAAACAAATCGGCGGTTGTAGTAATAGATTCGTTTTCGGCCATGATTCGGACTCTGAGTGATTAGGGAATGATGGTGAAATGGGGGCGGAGCTCAGTAATTCAAGTTCCGCCCTTCAAGGCCGCCATCACGCGGCCTTGGGCGTATCCGCATACATCACGATAGGCTTGATCTCGCCTGAGCTATTTTCATCCAGGACCACTTTGCTCACGTTCTCCACCGAAGGCAGATCGAACATGGTATCGAGCAATGCCTGCTCAAGGATGGAACGCAGTCCGCGGGCGCCCGTCTTGCGCGCCAGCGCCTTTTTGGCAATCACATTCAGCACGCCTTCACGGAACTCCAGTTCCACTCCCTCCATCGTGAACAGCTTCTGATATTGCTTGGTCAGCGCGTTCTTGGGTTCGGTCAGGATCTGGATCAATGCCGCCTCATCCAGTCCTTCCAGCGTCGCAACCACCGGCAAGCGCCCAACGAACTCGGGAATCAGGCCGAACTTGATCAAATCCTCGGGCTCGACACCGCGCAACACGGCGCCTATATCCTTGCCATCCTCGCGCTTGGAAAGGTTGGCCGAGAAACCGATACCGGCTTTTTCGGAACGATTGCGGATGATCTTTTCCAGACCGTCGAACGCCCCGCCGCAGATGAACAGGATATTGCTGGTGTCCACTTGCAGGAATTCGGTATTGGGATGCTTGCGCCCGCCTTGCGGGGGAATGGATGCCTTGGTACCTTCGATCAGTTTGAGCAGCGCTTGCTGTACGCCCTCGCCCGACACGTCGCGTGTAATGGACGGGTTATCCGACTTGCGCGAGATCTTGTCGATCTCGTCGATGTAAACGATGCCGCGCTGAGCACGCTCGACATCGTAATCGCAAGCCTGCAACAGCTTCTGAATGATGTTCTCGACGTCCTCGCCGACATAACCCGCCTCGGTCAGCGTGGTGGCATCCGCCATGACGAACGGCACATTGAGCAGGCGGGCCAGGGTCTGCGCCAGCAAGGTCTTGCCGGAACCTGTGGGGCCCACCAGCAGGATATTGCTCTTCGCCAGCTCGACACCGTCGGCGTCCGTGCTCTTCAATCGTTTGTAGTGGTTGTACACCGCAACCGACAATATCTTTTTGGCCTGGCGCTGGCCGATGACATACTCGTCAAGACGCTTGCATATATCATGCGGGACCGGCAGCTCGTTCTTGTCTGTCTTGTCCCCGCCAATGGAGCTTTGAGTCTCTTCGCGGATAATATCGTTGCACAGTGCGATACACTCGTCACAAACGAACACCGACGGTCCCGCGATCAGTTTGCGCACCTCGTGCTGGCTCTTTCCGCAAAAAGAGCAGTACAGCAGCTTGTCACCCTTGTTCTTGTCCGTCGTCATTTGCACCTCCGCTCCGACAGTATCGGCAGCTTACCTGATTACTTAAACGCGCTTATCCAGCACCTTGTCCACCAGACCATAGTCCACCGCTTCCTGGGCAGTGAGGAAATTGTCACGCTCGCTGTCGCGAGCGATCTCTTCCACGGTACGTCCGGTATGCAACGCCATCAGGCTGTACAGGCGTTCGCGCAGACTCAGGATGTATTTTGCATGGATCTCGATATCGGATGCCTGCCCACGGAAGCCGCCCAGTGGCTGGTGGATCATCACCGTGGAATTGGGCAACGCAAAGCGCTTATCCTTGGCACCGGCCTGCAGCAGGAACGCCCCCATCGAAGCGGCCATACCGATGCACAGCGTGGAAACCTGCGGCTTGATGAACTGCATGGTGTCGTAGATCGCCATGCCTGCCGAGATGGAGCCGCCCGGCGAGTTGATGTAGAAATGGATATCCTTGTCCGGATTCTCGGACTCCAGGAACAACATCTGTGCAACGATCAGATTGGCCGTGTGGTCGTTCACCTCCCCGACGAGGAAAACCACGCGTTCCTTCAACAGGCGCGAATAGATGTCGTAGGCGCGCTCGCCGCGCCCACTGGTCTCCACCACCATCGGGATCATGCCGATGTCTTGCGGTTCAATTATCTGCGCGGCGGTGTTGTGCAGCATGCTCAATTACTCCCCATCAATTCGTTCAGTGTGACTGTCTGGTCGCTGACCTTGGCTCCTGCCATCACCCATGCGACGACGTTGTCTTCCAGCACCAGGTTCTCTACTTCCCTCATACGGCCCGGCTCAGCGGCATACCAGCGCACCACTTCTTCCGGATGCTCGTAGCTCTGGGCATATTCCTGCACCAGCGCCTTCATCTGTTCCGGTTTGGCTTTGAGATCGTGCTTCTTCATCAGTTCCGCAAGGATCAGCCCCAGCTTCACGCGCTTGGTGGCACGTTCGATGAACATGTCCGGCGGCAGCTGCATGCCTTTCGGTATCTTCATGCCGCGCGCTTCCATGTCCTGCATGGTCTGCTGCATGAGGTTTTGCGCCTCGCTTTCGAGCAGCGCTTTGGGCACCTCCAGTTGCGCGATCTTGAGCAAGACATCCATCGCGTTGTCCTTGTTGCGAACCTTCACGCGGCGTTCGGCTTCTCGTCCCACATTATCAAGAATCTCCTGCCTGAGCTTTTCCACGTCCCCATCCGTCGCCCCGAGCGACTTGGCAAACTCCGCGTCCACCTCCGGCAGATGCGCCTCTTCGACACCATGCACTGTAATCGTGAATGTGACCTGTTTGCCGGCGACATCCTTGCCGTGATAGTCGGTCGGGAATGTCATGTCGAACGATTTCGTCTCGCCCGCTTTCATGCCGAATATGGCCTTCTCGAAGTCCGGGAGCATGCGTCCCGCGCCCAACACCAGCGCCAGATCCTTGCCTTCACCGCCTTCAAACACGACGCCATTCAACTTGCCCGAAAAATCGATGCGCACTTGATCGCCGTTCTGTGCGGCGCGGTCGGTCTTCCTGAATTCCGCACGCTGCTTGCGAAGCGTGTTGATCGTCTCCTCCACATCGGCATCGCTCAACGTGAACACGACGCGATTCACGCTTTCGCCGGAAATGTCCCCGAGCACAACTTCCGGATAGACTTCAAAGGTTGCGCTGAACTCGATCTGCGGTGCGTTCAAATCCGCCGTCTTGATCTCGAAATGCGGATAACCTGCCACCTGCAACTTATTGGTGACTGCTGCGTCGGCAAAAGTGCGTTGCAGGCTCTCGCCCAGCACTTCCTGCTGCACCGATGCTCCATATTGCTGTTCCAGTACCTTGTACGGCACCTTGCCCGGACGGAAACCGTGCACCTTGGCAGTGCGCCCGATGCGCTTCAACCGCGCTTCCATCTCGCCGCGCAATTGCTGTTGGGGGATGGATGCGTTCAAACGGCGTTGCAATCCACTGAGAGTCTCTACATTTGACATACTGACACTTCCTTTGAATTTAGGCTGGCTATACAAATCGATTACCGAGGACGGAATGATACATGAAACAGGGCGGGAAGACCCGCCCGTCCGCTCACTCTACATGTGCCGGTACCTGCGGCAGGTGCCAGATATCGCGGTTATAGTCCTGTATGGTGCGGTCGCTCGAGAACTTGCCGCTGGTGGCGGTATTGAGGATGCTCATGCGCGTCCAGCGCTCCCTGTCGCGGTATGCGACGCCGACTTTCCTTTGAGCGTCCACAAAACCGCGAAAATCGGCGGCGGTCAGCCATGGGTCGTTCGGGCTCAGGATGGACTGCACGACCGGATCGAATAACCCTGACTCGAACAGGCTGAAATGCCCGCTTTGCAACAGGTGTATTACGCGCGCCAGATCGTCGTCCCCGGCGATGATCGCGGCAGGATTATAGTGCCCGCGCATTGCATCCACCTGGTCGGCAGTCAGACCGAACAGGAAAAAGTTCTCCGCCCCCGCTTCTTCCCGGATCTCGATGTTGGCTCCGTCCAAAGTGCCTATCGTGATCGCGCCGTTCATCATGAACTTCATGTTGCCCGTTCCCGAAGCTTCCTTGCCTGCAGTGGATATCTGCTCGGACAGATCTGCAGCCGGACAGATCACTTCCATCGCAGAAACGCGATAGTCGGGTAAAAAGGCCAGTCTTAACAATCCCTTCGTTGCGGGATCATGGTTGACGACATCGGCCACCGCCGTCACCAGGCGAATGATGCGCTTCGCCATGATGTAACCGGGTGCAGCCTTGCCGCCGATCAATACGCAACGCGGCGTCCAGTCTGCGACATCGCCGCGCTTGATGCGGTCATACAGGTGGATGACGTGCAAGACATTGAGCAGTTGGCGTTTGTATTCGTGAATACGCTTCACCTGCACGTCGAACATCGCGGCAGTATCGAATTCCACTCCGCAATCGTTTGCGACCATCGCTGCGAGACGCTGCTTGTTGGCTTGCTTTACCTTGTACCACTCGGCACGGAATTCCTTGTCATCGGCAAACTCCCGCAATGCCGTCAACCTGGTCAGGTCGGTGCGCCAGGATTCCCCGATGCTCCGGTCGATCAGGCTGCTCAGCAAAGGGTTGCTTGACGCCATCCAGCGGCGCGGCGTCACGCCGTTGGTCTTGTTGTTGAACTTGTGCGGCCACAGCTCGAAGAAATCGTGGAACAGATGCAGCTGCAGCAATTGTGAATGCAGTGCCGCCACGCCGTTCACCGAGTGGCACGCCACCACGGCCAGGTACGCCATGCGTATCTGTGGCGCCCCCCCGGTCTCGTCGATGATGGACATGCGGCGTTCACGCTCACTGTCGCCCGGCCACCGCATCGACACTTCGCGGGTAAAGCGCGCGTTGATCTCGAAGATGATATCAAGCAGGCGCGGAAGCAAGCGCCCGAACATGCTCACCGCCCAACGCTCCAGCGCCTCCGGCAGCAAAGTATGGTTGGTATAGGCCATGGTATCGGACGTGATCTTCCAGGCCTCGTCCCAACCCAGGCCATGCTCGTCCATCAGCAAACGCATCAATTCCGGTACCGCACAGGTAGGATGGGTATCGTTCAGTTGGAAGCAATTCTTCCCGGCAAATCCGGTGAAATCGTCGCCATGTTTGCGCACCCACTGTCGCAACACATCCTGCAGGCTTGCCGACGCCAGGAAGTACTGCTGGCGCAAGCGCAACTCCTTGCCATTTTCACTTGCGTCGTTCGGGTACAGCACCATGGTGATATGTTCTGCCGCGTTCTTGGAAGCCACGGCCTCGGTGTAGCTGCCGGCATTGAATTCATCCAGATCGAACTCTTCGGTCGCCGCTGCTTTCCACAGGCGCAAGGTATTCACCGTTCCGTTGCCATATCCCGGGATCGGCATGTCGTAAGGCACCGCCAGCACATCCTGGGTATCGACCCAGCGCGCACGCGTGCCTCCTTGCGCATCCATATAAAAATCGCTGCGCCCCCCGAATTTGACCCTGACCGAATATTCCGGGCGCTCGATCTCCCATGGGTTGCCGTTGCGCAACCAGTGATCGGGCTCCTCCAGCTGGTGCCCATGGTCTATCCTCTGGCGGAACATGCCGTATTCGTAGCGTATGCCGTAGCCGGTGACCGGTAGCTGCAGCGTCGCACAGCTATCCAGGAAGCACGCCGCCAGTCGACCCAAGCCGCCGTTGCCCAGACCGGCATCGCTCTCCAGCTCCTGCACCTCCTCCATATCCAGCCCCAGATTCCGCATCGCCTCAGCACCGGCCTGCTCCAGATCCATATTCAGCAGCGCATTGCCCAAAGCTCGGCCCATCAGGAATTCAAGCGACAGGTAATAGGCCTGTTTGCAGTCGGACTCGTCATAAGCGCGCTGGGTCCTCCGCCAACGTTCCACCAGCCTGTCCCTCAATACCAGCGCACAGGAGGAATACACATGGTGCGACGAGACGCTTGCGCTATCCCAACCAAGGGTGTGATTGAAGTAGCGGCAGAAGTCTTCCTCCAGCCCGGTCGCATTCATGCCCAGCGGCGGTATTTTCAGCGTACTGGGATGCTTGGCAAGGAACGGCTTGTTTACGGTAGTCATTTCAGTCCCAAAATTTCAAATTTGTCCGCTTTAAATCGTAAAGAACCAGCAGCAACATTGATGCCAGGCTCCGTCCGTTCAGTCGAGCGCCCGGCGCACACCCGAATACAGTCCCTTCGCAGGCGGGTGTTGCCGGAATATTTTTGCCCGAGATCAATCGTGTGTAGGCAATATCAGGGCTCCGCCCATGCGGAGCGGCTGCCGGCACCAAGTCGGTGCGGCTCGCACCGGCCGGCACCAACTTGCCCCGTCGCCATGTTTCTGTAAAAGCGCAATCGTGACCTGCATTGCCATCCAGTCAAGTCGTCCGCGGCAACTGAAGGCTGATCAAAATGCGGGAACAGCCCCTCACAGTAGAATAAGTCCCTTGCGGCAAATGGGTAAGTGCCCCTCAAGCTGGAACGTATATTGATAGTGTAACAACGAATTCGCTTTCGCCGCGCCCTGCAATCCCTGCAACCTCAGACAGGTTCCGAGCGGCGCATGGTACCGCCCATCGCGGGCGCACCGCCGCCCACGCTGATCACATGCTGCAACTCTTCCGGCGCCTTGAGCTTGAGCAAGTGGTACAGGTTGGAAAGATTGCGCCTGAACAGGCTGTCGAAGGACGCGACACTCAGTGCCGAATTGTAGTCGCCGAACCACCAGAACCAGTCCGATCCCTCGCAATCTGCGAGCTGCTCGGTGGCCAGGCGCATTTCCTCTTCATTCAACCTTCCGCTCGCCATGACGATGTCGTAACTGCGTTTGGCGTCACACAACAGATCCCATCCGCGATTCTTGTCGGGAGAGCCAATCCAGGTGCTGAACGTTCCATATACCCAGCTGCCCGCAACCATCTGGTGCAGTCTGCTCGGCGTCACGCGTGCATCCTGCGCGCTCAAGCCTTGCACGCACTCGTGGAAAGTGGTGGTCCGGATGTCCGGATGAGATTCCAGTTTGGCATACAACTCGGACAGGAAATAATAGGCGTTGTAGGGATAGTATTCCCAGGCGTTTTCACCATCCAGGATCACCGTGACCACAGGATCATCCTCGCCGGGCGCGTTGCGCAATATCTCTTCCAGTTGATGCACGAAATCGGCGGCGGCATCGTCACCCTTCCACTTTGCGTACTCGAAGCCGACCTTGTCCGACAGCCGGTCATCGCGGAAGAAACAATAGATCGGCTTGCCACCGGTCTCGACCAGATACGGCTTGTACAGGTAGCCCGAACTGCCGGGCAGCGGATAGTCGTTCATTTCGCGCAGCAGGCTGTTGGCCAGCACCGCCTGTCCGGTCGCCGTCCATTCGCATCCGTGTTCCGCCAGCACCTTCAGCGTCGCTCGCGACACGCCGCCTTCGGACGGCCACATGCCGTGCGGTGCGGCGCCGAAATTCTGCTTGTGGCTCTTCACGGCGTTCGACAGATGAGAATGCAGCCGCGACAGTCCGCCCGGGTATTGCGCCGATTGCGGCAATAGCGCGTTGGGCTCGCTTTCACGCGCCGCCGCAAAATCAAGCAACAACGGCATGATGGGATGGTTGTAGGGGGTAGAGGATATTTCGATCTGCCCAAGCTCGGCCAACTTCCGGTAACGTGGAACGATGCCTGCAATGGTCGTTCCGATCAGTTCGAACAGCTCCTTGCGCTCCGCAAAAGTGAACTGGCTGCCCTTGGTCATCAGCCGCGCCACCGTCTCGCTGCTGCGCCGGATACTCTCGCCCATCCACACAAGGTGGTACCAGACCAGCAAATCGGCCAGATACTGTCCTGAGAGATAAGTCACATTCTCGCGGCCGTGCCCGTCCATCAATGCCTGCAGGTCGAACAGGTGCTGGTAAGCGCGGTACGGTTTCAGCATCTTGGTGTGGTTGCTCTTGAAACAACTGTCCAGGATATGCTGCCGGGCTTCGTCCCCCAGTTCATCCAGATGCTCGTGACACAGCATCCTGAGCAGCGCGTCACGGATGTGCCCGCTCTTGAACTGCTGTTCATAATCCTGCAGTTGCTCGACCAGGATGGGCACAAAATTCACCACGGCCTTGGCGTGCGGATGCTGCTCCAGGTGAAAGACCATGTCGGTGTAGTCCTTCATGGCGTGCAGATACGTCCAGGGCAGCACATACCCGTGGTTCAGGTATTCGCGGTAATCCGGCTGGTGCATGTGCCAGCACAGAATGAGCTGGAGCTTCTTCTCTGTATTCTGTGGCGTGTTGCTTTGAGGCATGGCGCTTTCCATTGACTGCAATTTATTTCAGGAATCTCATCTGATGTGGTGGATCGACTGTCCCAGCATGTCCGGGGTCACCAGTGTGATGCCGCCGGGAGATACATGGAAACGGTGCGCATCTTCCTCATGGTCGAATCCGATCCGCATCCCATCCGGTATTTTACAGTTATTGTCGAGTACCACCCGATTCAACTTTACGTCTTCCCCGATGCGTGCACCGGACAGGATCACCGAATCGTTGATCTCGCTGCGCGCACCGACACGAATATCCGAGAACAACAGGGAATGGTGCACCCTGGCGCCGCTGATAATGCAACCGCCCGAGACCATGGAGTCGATCGCCACACCGCGCCTGCCTTCGTCGTTAAAAACGAACTTGGCGGGAGGCAATTGCTCCTGATACGTCCAGATCGGCCAGTTCTTGTCATACAGGTCCAGCGCGGGCGTCACACTGACCATTTCCATATTGGCATCCCAATAGGCGTCGATGGTCCCCACATCGCGCCAGTAGGGCTCGACACCGTCGGTCGTGCCAACGCAACTCTTCTCGAAACGATGCGCATACACACGGTAGCGGTCGATCAGGTAGGGAATGATATCGTGCCCGAAATCGTGGGTGGATTTCTTGGTGTCCGCATCGCGGATCAGCTGCTCGTACAAAAACCTTGCGTTGAACACGTAGATGCCCATGCTGGCAAGGATACGCCCGGGCTTTCCCGGAATCTCGTCTCCCTTGGGCGGCTTCTCGGTGAACTTGATGACGCGGTCTTTTTCGCCGACCGTCATCACGCCAAACGACGACGAATCCGATGCGGGCATTTCGACGCAGCCCACTGTCATATCCGCATCGCTGCTCACGTGATACGCCAGCATCTCGCCATAATCCATCTTGTATACGTGGTCTCCCGCGAGTATCACGATGTACTCCGGATTATAGCCGCGCAGGATATCGATATTCTGGAACACGGCATCTGCGGTGCCCCGATACCATTCCTCCTGGATGCGCTGTTGTGCGGGCAGCAAGGCCAGGAATTCGTTGAACTCGCCGCGCAGGAACCCCCAGCCCTTCTGCACATGCTCGATCAGCGTGTGTGCCTTGTACTGCGTCACCACGCCGATGCGCCTGATGCCGGAATTGATGCAATTCGACAGGGGAAAATCGATGATGCGGAATTTGCCGCCGAACTGCACCGCCGGCTTCGCATTCCAGTCCGTCAGGTTATGCAACCTGCTTCCACGCCCGCCCGCCAACACCAGGGCCACGGTGTTCTTGGTCAATGCACTGATAAATCGTGGTGAACGCATTTCCTGTACCATGATGCTGCCTCCCCTTTAGTCACTCCCCAAAACACTCATGCGACGGTCGCCCGGTACAGCTCGATATAACGCGCGGCGCTGGTGCCCCAGCCTACGTCGCGGCGCATGCCGTTGAGCTGTACCCTGCTGAAATCGCCTTCGTCCCGATAACATTCGATCGCCCGCACGATGGTGCGGTACAAAACAGCCGTATCCGTCTCGTCGAACACGAAGCCGGTACCGCCTGCTTCCCTGGCGTCGGTCACCGAATCCGCCAGGCCGCCCGTCCGGCGCACCACCGGCGGTGTGCCGTAACGCATGCCATACATCTGGTTCAGCCCGCAGGGCTCGAATCGGGAAGGCATCAGGAAGATATCCGCGCCCGCCATGACCTGGTGCGACAATGCCTCGTCGAAACGCACGGTGACCGAAGCCCTTCCCGGATAACGCTGCGCGAGTTGCTGATAGCGCCGCTCCAGATCCACCTCGCCGCTGCCCAGCACGACCAGTTGCGCGCCGCCATCCAGCAATTTGGGCAGGCATTCCAGCAGCAGGTCCAGTCCCTTTTGATAGGTCAGGCGGCTCACGACACCGAGCATGGGTGCGCGCGCATTGGTTTCAAGACCGAGCCGCTGCTGCAAGGCCAGTTTGACCGACGCCTTGGGTGCAAGATCGCTGCTGTCATAAGTCGCGGCCAGATATTTGTCGGTCGCAGGATCCCATTCCCGTTCGTCGATGCCGTTAAGGATGCCGCTGACATCGCCGTTGCGCGCCGCGAGCAATCCCTGCAGGCCGTAGCCCATCTCGGTCGTCTGTATCTCGCGCGCATAGGTCGGGCTTACCGTCACGATGCGGTCGGCGTAATGCAATCCCGCTTTCAGAAAGGAGAGGTAGCCGTTGAATTCCACGCCGTGCATATCGAAGCAGGATTGCGGGAGATCGAGCGGTTGCAGCCAGTCGCGGTCGAAATTGCCCTGGAACGCCATGTTGTGGACGGCCATCACGGTCTTCGCATGCGCGCTCTGGGTCATTTGCAGATAGGCCGGCGCGAGACCGCTCTGCCAGTCGTTGCAATGCACGATGTCGGCACGCCAGGCGGCGGGCGAATCGACGCTGCCCAGCAGGGCCCCTGCTCTGGATAGCATCCCGAAACGCATCGGGTTGTCCGGCCAGTCGCCGCCCAGTTCGTATTGATAGGGTCCCGCCACGCGCGCATAGTATTGCGGCGCATCCAGCACATACACCGGCACCCCGGTTTCCGGCATTTTCGCGCTCAACAGCCTCACCTCCGGCTGCCCGGGAAACACCGCGAACGTTGCAACCGTGCGCTTGTGTTCCAGCTTGTCCAGTACTTCGGTATAGCCCGGGATCAGAAGCCGCACATCCTCCCCCAGCGCCTGCAACGCGGCTGGCAGGGCTGCGCTGACGTCGGCAAGGCCGCCGGTCTTGATCAGCGGATGGACTTCGGAAGTGACGAAAAGTATCTTCATTTGAGCGCGTTGTAGTGATGGATCAGTCCGTTGGTGGATGAGTCATGCGCGGAGATTTCCGCGCCGCTGCGCAACTCGGCCTGGATATGGCCGGCCAGCTGTTTTCCCAACTCCACACCCCACTGGTCGTAGGAATTGATGTTCCAGACAATGCCCTGCACGAATATCTTGTGCTCGTAGAGCGCGATCAGCCTGCCCAGCGTGCGCGGCGTCAGCTTCTCGAACAGGATGGAGTTGGTCGGTTTGTTCCCGACAAACACTTTGTGCGGCAGCAATGCTTCGATGGCCTGTGCGTCCATGCCGGAATTCTGCAATTCATTACGTGCTTCCGCCTCGGTCTTTCCACGCATCAACGCTTCGGTCTGTGCAAAAAAATTCGACACCAGGGTCGCATGATGCTCGCCCAGAGGATGAAAACCTTGCGCAGACGCGATGAAATCAGCGGGAACCATCTGCGTACCCTGATGAATGAGCTGGAAGAACGCGTGCTGGCTATTGGTGCCAATGCCCCCCCACAGTACCGGGCCGGTCGCGTAATCCACGGCAACACCCTCGCGATCGACGCGCTTGCCGTTGCTTTCCATGTCGGCCTGCTGGAAATATGATACGAAATATTCCAGCGTCTGGTCGTAGGGCAGCAATGCCTGGGTGGAGACATTGTGGAAATTGTTGTACCAGATTCCCAGCAGCGCCAGGATCACCGGCATGTTCCGTTCAAGCGGCGCGGTACGGAAATGGGTATCCATCTCGTAGCCACCACGCAGCAATTCCTCGAAGTTGTCCATGCCGGCGGCCAGCGCGATCGGCAGGCCGATCGACGACCACAGCGAATAACGCCCCCCCACCCAGTCGGAAAATTCGAACATGTTCGCCACGTCGATGCCGAAGGCCTCGACCTCCCTGGCGTTGGTCGAGAGCGCCACGAAATGCCTGGCGATGTGTTTCGCATCGCCTGCGCTGCGCAGGAGCCAGTCGCGCGCGGACCGCGCATTCATCAGGGTCTCCTGCGTGGTGAAAGTCTTGGAAGCCACGATGAACAGGGTGGATTGCGGATCCAGGCCCCGGAGGTTCTCCAGCAGGTCCGTGCCGTCCACATTGGAAACGAAATGCAGCTTCACCTTGTCGCTGTAGGGATGCAGGGCGCGGCACACCATCAACGGTCCGAGGTAGGAACCACCGATGCCTATGTTCACCACATCCGTGATGGGCTTGCCGCTGTAGCCGCGCCACGCGCCGCTGCGCACGCTTTCGGTGAAGACGCGCATCCTGTCCAGGACTCGGCGCACGCCCGGCAGCACATCCTGCCCGTCCACCATGACGGGGACATGCTTCGCATCCAGCGCAGCGCGCAACGCGGTATGCAACACCGCGCGCCGCTCGGTGAAATTGATCTTCGCGCCGGAAAACATCTTGTCGCGCCACGCTTCCACGCCACGATCGCGCGCCAGGGCGCAAAGCAACGACATCGTCTCTCGGGTGACAAGGTTCTTGGAGTAGTCCAGCAGCAGATCGTCCAGGCGCAGTGAGAATTGCGCGAAGCGCCCGGGATCGTCGTCGAACAGACGTCGCATCGAAAGCCCGGTATTGGCGGCGAAATGAGCACGCAAGTCCTGCCATGCCTTTGATTGTGTCAATGCGGACATACCCCTCCCGATGGCCTCAAAGCACTCGCTGCAACACGACCCCGGCCAGCGGCGGCAATGTCAGTGTCAACGATTGCGGTTCTCCGTTCCAACTGATGTCCGAGGTATCCATTCCCAGGCCGTTGCCCATGTTGGAGCCGCCGTAGAAATGCGAATCGCTGTTGAATATCTCGCGATAACGACCCTTGTGCCGCACGCCGACGCGATAACTTTCCCGCGGCACAGGCGTGAAATTGAGTATCACGACCACGCAGGAACCGTCGCGTGCGAAACGGCGGAAGCTCAATACCGATTGATCCGCGTTGTTGCAGTCCAGCCACTCGAAGCCTTCTGGCGTGAAGTCCTGCTCATGCAATGCCGGCACATTGGCGTAGAGGCGATTCAGGTCGCGCAGGGCCGACTGCACACCGCTGTGCTCGCCGCGCCCCAGCAGGTACCAGTCAAGCTCGGAACCGACCTTCCACTCGTGTCCCTGTGCGAACTCGTTGCCCATGAAATTGAGTTTCTTGCCGGGATACGTCATCTGGTAGGTAAACAGCAGGCGCAGGTTGGCGAACTTCTGCCAGGGATCGCCCGGCATCTTGTCGAGCAGGGATTTTTTTCCGTGAACCACTTCGTCATGCGAGAACGGCAGCATGAAGTTCTCTGTGTAATTGTAGAGCTGGCCGAAAGTGAGACTGTTGTGGTGATAGCGCCGATGCACCGGATCGTGCTCGATGTAGTCGAGCGTGTCGTTCATCCAGCCCATGTTCCATTTCATGCTGAAGCCCAAGCCGCCGAGATAGGTCGGACGCGACACCATGGGCCACGAAGTCGATTCCTCGGCGAGGGTCAGCGTGCCGGGAAAACGTTCGTGCGTCATCACGTTCAACTCGCGGAAGAAATCCACCGCGTCGATGTTCTCGCGCCCGCCGTACCGGTTAGGCAGCCATTCGCCCGCCTTGCGCGAATAATCGAGGTACAGCATGGACGCAACCGCATCCACGCGCAGGCCGTCGACGTGGAACTCGCCCAGCCAGAAGTGCGCGTTGGCGAGCAGGAAATTGCGCACCTCGTTGCGCCCGTAATTGAAGATCAGCGTGCCCCAGTCCTGGTGCTCGCCCAGCCTCGGATCTTCGTGCTCGTATAGCGCAGTGCCGTCGAATCGCGCCAGAGCGAACGCGTCCTTCGGGAAATGCGCCGGCACCCAGTCCAGGATCACGCCGATGCCCGCCACGTGGCAGGTATCGACGAAATACCTGAAATCGTCGGGCGTGCCGAAACGGCTGGTCACACCGTAATAGCCGGTCGTCTGGTAGCCCCAGGACTCGTCCAGCGGATGCTCGCTGATCGGCATCAGCTCGACATGCGTGAATCCCATATCCAGCACATAGGGCACGAGGCTGTCCGCCAGCTCGCGGAAGTTGTAGAACCGTCCGTCCCAGTGGCGCTTCCATGAGCCGGCATGCACCTCGTATGCATTCAGCGGCAGGTGCATCCAGTCGCGGCTGGCGCGCCGCTCCTGCCAGGCCGAATCGCGCCACCGATACCCGTCCAGCACGGCCACCCTGGCAGCCGTGCCCGGACGCCGCTCGAAGCTCAAGCCATAGGGATCGGTCTTCACGAATACCTGGCCGGAATGGCGGTTGCGTATCTCGAATTTGTAGAACTCGCCCAGCCCGATGTCCGGCATGAAGAGTTCCCAGACGCCCGTGCTGCCCAGCGCCCGCATCGGGCAGACGCGCCCGTCCCAGCCGTTGAAATCGCCCACCACGCTGACTCGTTCGGCATTCGGGGCCCATACCGCGAAACGCACACCCCACACCCCGTCGCACTCCATGTGGTGCGCGCCAAGCATGCGATAAGCCTGCTCCAGCCGTCCTTGCGAAAAGAGGTAAAGATCGTGCTCGCTGATGCTGCTGCCGAAACAATAGGCATCGTGCACTTCGACGGCGTGATTGAAGAAATTCAGTTTCAGGCGGCAGGGTGCGGGCAATGCCTTTTTTCCCTGCCAGTGGTAGAAGCCGTTGGAACTGTCGCGCTCAAGCGGTTGCCAGGCTTCCCCGTCATGGACGGAAATCTCGGTGGCGTGGGGTTGAAAAACTCTCAGAACCCAACCCGACTTGTTCTGATGCAACCCCAGATATGAAAAGGGGTCATGATGACGCGCTTCTAGAATGGAGCGCTTGTTCTGGATATCGCTAGGCATTTCTTCGCTCCTCGGTCGCAATATAGCCTTTTAGCACGAACGGGGCAATTTAAAATCAAATGAAATTTCCCTTAACTATCGGCAAGCATGCATGACGTTCCTTTCCCCCGCCCGATGACACGGCATCGGCTCGCGGAACGATCGTCCATCCCGGAGCGGTCGATCAATCCTCGGGCGCCCTCGCGTCCGGGAGCACCGGGTGCGTATGCCGGCGATACGGCCTTGCCCGCCTATAAATACACGATTTGCAGTATCGCCCCCAGACGTCGCCAAATATTAAATCCTTTCCGATCGATTGCCCGGATTGTGACGGTTCAACCTATGCTCAAAGCGCTCATCGTAGAAGACCATGCGGAGTTTCGCCGTTCGCTGGGCCTTATCCTTACGTCCAATTTCCCGTCCTGGTCCCTTGCAGAAGCCGCCACCGGAAGAACGGCATTGGATCAGGTCCGGGACTTCGAACCCGACATCATATTCATGGATATCAATCTGCCCGATGGGAACGGGATCAACCTGACCAAAGCCATTAAAGCAGGCAAAGCCGATATCGCCGTGATCATCGTCACAGCCTATGATCTGCCCGAATACCGCCGCGCCGCGCTGGAGGCCGGTGCAAGCCACTTCATATCAAAAGACGTTCTGAGCAAAGGGATCGTGCTGCAGGCGGTCGAGTCTGCCCTGAACGGATCTTTGTTGCCAATGCCGGGCGAACGTCACCACCCGGCCTCCCACTGAATTTGTAGGGTATTACTACCATCGAAATACCATTTTCACCCCACTGCTTCCATCCGACCCAATCAATACACTCCACCCCAGAAATGTATCAGTACCGCGCCGAGCCGGATGTTGATGGCAATGGCCACCGGCGACGGTTTTCACTTGCAGCAACTTAAAGCATGGGGGTTGCCATGAAAAATGCGACGGCATCAAGCTTCCG
>JAJXTT010000237.1 GCA_021783525.1 Pseudomonadota bacterium | reverse complement strand
AAATTTGAACATCGCGAAGCGATCCTTTATCACTCTCTCCCTCCGGGGGAGAGCAGGAGAGGGGGAACGGACAAGGCGGCAGTGTCGTTCATCATCGCAAGCGCTGACACCATGTCCGTTAGCCGGCAACCGGGTAAGAACCCAGCACCTTGACGAAAGAAGCGATCTGCTTGAGTTGTGCCAATGAAGCCGCCACTTTGGCATCGGATTGATGACCTTCGATGTCGACATAGAACACATATTCCCACAATCCGGTGCGCGACGGCCGCGACTCCATCTTGGTCATCGACACGCCGTTGCTTGCAAAGGGCGTGAGCAGATCGTGCATCGCTCCGGGACGGTTCGCGGCGGACATCGCCAGCGACGTCTTGTCGCGGCCGGACGGCGCCACTTCCTGCTTGCCGATGACGAGGAAGCGCGTGGTGTTGCGCGCGTCATCCTCGATGTTCGGCACAAGCACCTTCAGCTTGAAATGCTCTGCAGCCTGCTCCCCGGCAATGGCCGCAGCGAATGATTCTTCTGCCGCCAGGCGCGCCGCATCGGCGTTGCTGGACGCGGTGATGCGCTCGGCGTGCGGCAGGTGCGCATTCAACCAGCCCTGGCATTGCCCGAAAGATTGCGGATGCGAATAGACTTTGCGGATCAGCGAAAGATCATTCTCGTTCGACAGCACGCATTGATGCACCTGCAGCAGGACCTCGCCGCAGATCTTGAGGTTGCTGTTCAGCAGCAGGTCGAGCGTGCGCCCGATCGCGCCTTCGGTGGAATTCTCCACCGGCACGAGGCCGTAGTTGGCCGCACCGCTTTCCACGGCACTGAACACGCCATCTATCGAATCGACAGGCAGCCCTTCGGTCGCCTGCCCAAACCTCTGGAACACGGCAGCTTCGCTGAATGTCCCGTGCGGGCCAAGATAAGCCACGCGCAACGGCGCCTCCAGCGCGCGGCATTGCGACATGACCTCGGTGAACAACTGCGTCACCCCCTGATTGGACAAGGGCCCGGTATTCGCCTGAACCATGCGTTGCAATACCTGCGCCTCGCGCTCGGGACGCAGCACCGCGCCGTTTCCCTTGGCATGGCCGATCTGCTGCGCCAGTCCGGCGCGCTGGTTGAAGAGTTTCAGCAACTCGTCGTCGATACGGTCGATCTTTTCCCGGTACTTTTTCAGCTCTTCGCTCATTCGTCCGCCTCCAGCGGCAACGCCCGCACCATCAGCACACCGGGAATGGCAGCGATCTGCGCAATCACGTTGTCGGGCAGCGCGGTATCGGTATCAACAAGTGTGTACGCCATGTCTCCGCGCGATTTATTGGTCATGTTATGAATATTGATGCTTGCTTTTGCCAGCGCAGTGGATATCTGCCCCAGCATGTTCGGCACATTGCTGTTGGCAATGGCCACGCGGAACGCCGATTCACGCGGCATGGAAACATTGGGGAAATTCACCGTATTGGTGATATTGCCGTGTTCCAGGTATTCGCGCAGTTGCTCCACCACCATCACCGCACAGTTCTCTTCCGCTTCTTCGGTGGAAGCTCCCAGGTGCGGGAGTGCAATGATCTTGTCGTTCGACAGCGATTTATTGCTTGGAAAATCGCACACGTAGCAGCGCAGATGCCTGCTTGCCAGCCCGGCAATGACCGCATCCTCGTTGACAATGGCATCGCGCGAGAAGTTCAGCAGCACCGCGCCCGACTTCATCGCAGCCACGCGCTTGTCGTCGATCAGGTTGCGCGTCGCATCCAGCAACGGCACGTGCAGCGTGACGAAATCGCTGTGCTTGAGCAGGTCCTCGATGCCGGATGCCTTCTTTACCTGCGAAGAAAGGCTCCATGCCGCATCCACCGTGATCTCCGGATCGTAGCCGATGACTTTCATGCCGAGTCCGATCGCCGCGTTCGCCACCAGGCGTCCGATCGCGCCCAAGCCGACGATACCCAGCGTGCGCCCCTGCAGTTCGGTTCCGGCGTAATCTTTCTTCCCATCCTCGACCAGCTTGTGCATGGTCGCATCGTCGCCCCTCAACCCGGACGTAAAACGCAACGCAGGCACGATATTGCGCGACGCCAGCAACATGCCGGTGATGACCAGTTCTTTCACCGCGTTCGCGTTCGCGCCCGGCGCGATGAACACCGGCACACCGCGCTCGCTCATCTTCTTCACGGGCACATTGTTCGTTCCCGCCCCGGCACGGGCAACGGCCAGCACGCTGGGCGGAATGTCCATCTCCAGCATGTTGTGCGAACGCACCAGGATCGCGTCCGGACGCGCGGCCTTGTCTCCCACGTGATAGCGACCCGCCGGCAGGCGCTTCAGGCCTGCCGGCGAAATCTTGTTCAGCGTAAGGACCTGGAAAGCCTTAGCCATGCCTGCTGGCAAACTCGTTCATGAAGTCCACCAGCGCCTGCACACCCTCCAGCGGCATCGCGTTATAGATCGATGCACGCATGCCGCCGACGGAACGGTGTCCCTTCAGTTGCAGCAAGCCACGCGCATCCGCCTGCTTCAGGAAGTCGCCGTCCATGTTCGCATCCTTCAGCGTGAACGGCACGTTCATGCGCGACCGGTCAGCCTTGTGCACCGGGCAATTGTAGAAACCGTTGCTGGCATCGATGGCCGAGTACAGCAGTTCCGCCTTGGCCATGTTGGCGCGCTCCATGGCGCCGATGCCGCCGCTCTTCTTCAGCCACTGGAACACCAGCCCGGCCATGTAGATGGCAAACGTGGGCGGCGTGTTGTACATCGAATCGTTATCAGCGTGCGTCTTGTAATCCAGCATGGTCGGCAATCCTGACGGAGCGTGCCCCACCAGGTCTTCGCGCACGATCACGATGGTCAGGCCTGCCGGGCCGATGTTCTTCTGCGCACCGGCATAGATCAGGCCGAACTTCCAGACATCCACGGGACGCGACAGTATGTTGGAGGACATGTCCGCCACCAGCGGCACGTCGCCCACATTGGGAATCCAGTTGAACTCGACGCCGCCGATGGTCTCGTTCGGCGTGTAGTGCAGGTAGGCCGCATCCTTGTCCAGCTTCCAGGTATCGAAAGCGGGCACATAGGTGCATTTCTTGTCGTTATTGTCCGCCGCCACATTCACGTAGCTGAACTTCTTCGCTTCGGCGATGGCCTTCTTCGACCACTCGCCGGTGTTCACATAGTCGGCCGAAAGCTTGCCGCGCAGCAGGTTCAACGGGATCATGGAAAACTGCTGGTGTGCGCCGCCCTGCAGGAACAGCACCTTGTAATTGGCGGGTATGCCCATCAATTCGCGCAGATCGGCTTCGGCCTGGGCGTGGATGCCCATGTATTCCTTGCCGCGATGCGACATCTCCATCACCGACATGCCGCTGCCGTGCCAGTCGATGAGTTCCGTCTGTGCCTGCTGCAGCACCTCTCTGGGCAACACTGCAGGGCCCGCGCTGAAGTTGTAGATGGTCATTTAATTCCCTCTTGAAAAAATATTCGTACGGGAAGGGTAAAGGGTAAAGGGTAAAGGGCAAAAACCGATGCGGAACGCCGCCGGTGCCTTACCCTTCTCCCTTTACCCTTCCCCCTTCTTAAATATTACTGCTCCTCTGCCTCTTCTTCCGTCTCGGCGATGCGGCTCAGTCCGGCCAGCTTCTCGCCTTCACCCATGTTCATCAGCGTC
>JAJXTT010000236.1 GCA_021783525.1 Pseudomonadota bacterium | reverse complement strand
GCGGCGATCGCGCTGTATCGCAAGGCCGGATTTCGCGATATCGGATTGCGCAGGGACTATTATCAGGCGGAGAATGGGCGCGAAGATGCGATTCTGATGGGGCGGGAACTGTGAATATCCGAGACGAAGCTGTTCTGCGCGAACTCAATCTTTATCCGCTGTGGGTGCGGCGCGGAGCGCCTGCAACGGCTGAAACCGCACCTGCCGCAACCCCGCCGGCGATGGAGTCTCAACCGGCAGCGCCGGTTCCCGATGAAATGAGCAGGACGACCGATGCTCCGCAGTCTGCGCATGCAGGTTTCGTTGCACCCGGCCTTCCGGGCACAAGCTCCCTGGATTGGCCTGAACTCAAGCAAAAGGTGCGCGACTGTTCCGCCTGCACGCTGCGCGCCGGTTGCACACAGACGGTGTTCGGAGTGGGCGATGAAAAGGCGGAGTGGCTGTTTGTCGGCGAAGGTCCCGGCGCCGACGAGGATGCGCAGGGCGAGCCTTTCGTGGGGCAGGCGGGCAAGTTGCTCGACAACATGCTGGCGTCAATCCGGCTGAAGCGCGGCAACAACGTGTATATCGCCAACATCGTGAAATGCCGTCCGCCCGGCAACCGCACCCCGGAGCCGGACGAGATCGCCGCCTGCCTGCCCTATCTGCACCGGCAGATCGCCCTGATCAAGCCGAAACTCATCGTCGCGTTGGGTAAGACCGCCGCCACGTCGCTGCTTGGACGTGATGCCTCGCTCGGCTCGTTGCGCGGCGCAATCCACGACTGTCATGGAACACCCCTCATCGTCACCTATCATCCCGCCTACCTGCTGCGGAGTCCGGCTGAAAAGGCCAAGGCCTGGCAGGACCTGTGTTTTGCCCGACAGAGGATGCAGACATGAGATTCGGCGACATCGGCCTTTCCGCGCGCATCACCTTCTGGGCTTTGCTGCTCGTGGTGGCCGGTGGGTTGCTGTGGATGAACAAGGATCTGGAGAACGATCGGGAGGGGTACCTCCGCGAGCGCAGCGCCGATCTCAAGATGGACATTCATCTTGAGCAAGCACGCCTGGCCGAGTCCATAGGCTCGCTGCGCCAGGATGTGCTGTTTCTGGCTTCTCTGCCATCGGTCTCCGGGATCGTGCGCGCGAGCGCGAACAATGGCGTCGACCCCCGCGACAAATCGACCTATGCGGAGTGGGAGGCGCGCCTGCAGGATATTCTTGCCGCCTTTCTGCGCGCGCACCCTGAATATTGTCAGGCGAGCTATATCGGTGCGGCAGGCGAAGGGCGGGAACTGGTGCGTGTGGAGAGCCGCGACGGCCATGTCGTGGTGGCGCCGCACGATGCATTGAAGGCCAGGGGCGACCGGGACTATTTCAAAGCCGGACTGATGCTGACCGCCGGTCGCGTATATCTTTCCGAATTTGCTCCCGACGGGGAAGCGGAAGGCAAGCAGGGACCGCAACGACTTGTTTTGCACGCCGTCACGACCGTGTTCGATGCGAACGGCCGTGTTTTCGGCATGGTGGTGATCGACAAGAATGCGTCTTCCTTGTTTGCCTCGGTATCGGAAGGCCTGCCGCCGGACGTGCGGAGCTATGTCGCCGATCAGTTCGGGCACTTTCTGTTTCGTCCCGGTGCCGGACGCGCAGCGGCTTCGGAGCCGGCGCTCAAGGACACTATCGCCGAGGAATTTCCGTCGCTCAAACCGATGCTTGAGCCGCGGATCGGGCATGAGGAACCCCCCTTCAGGGCCGCAGGCGACGGCACCGGCGGATATCTCGCGGCAGAACGCGTGTACTTCGATGCCAGCGATCCTTCCCGGTTCCTGTTGCTGCTCTGTCATCTCCCGCTGAATGCGGCCACCCAGGGATTCAGGGAGATTTCGCAACCCGACCTGCTGGATACGGCGCTGGTGATGCTGCTGGTGGGCGTCGTGTTCATGCTGGTCCTGCGCCGCACCTTCGCTCCGCTCAACCGCATCACGTTCGCCGCCCGCGAGATCGCTGCCGGAAACCGGAACATTCGCCTGAAAGAAACAGCCGGGGACGAGATAGGCAAGCTCGCCAGGGCGCTGAATACCATGCTGGACAAATTGTCTGACAGCGACCAGATCAAGCAGGAAAGCGTGTTTCGCAAAGAGTTGATCGAAGCGCTGCCCGGAGTTTTCTATATGATCGATGCGCAGGGACGTTTCCTGCTGTGGAACCACAATCTCGAGCGGGTGCTGCAACTCGGGCCGGAAGAGATGGCGGCAAGCCACCCGCTGGATTTTTTTGAGGGTGAGGATAAGGTCATTATCGGGAATGCGATCCGCCAGGTGTTTGCCTCGGGCGAGGCCGTAGTGGAAGCGGAAATGGCTTCCAGGGACGGCAAGAAGACGCCGTTCCATCTGACCGGACGGCGCGTGGTGCGGGAGGGCTTGCCCGTGCTGGTCGGGCTTGGACTGGATATCACCCAGCAGCGGGAGAACCTGCGCGAGGCGAAGGCGCTGTTGCGGCGCAACCAGACATTGATGCGGAACTCGATGGAAGGCATCCATGTGCTGGATATCGACGGCAATATGCTCGAGGCCAACGACGCCTTCTGCGACATGCTGGGGTACACGCGGGACGAGATCCTGAAACTCAATGTGAGTGACTGGGATGTTCAATTCTCGGCCGAGGAATTGCGCGCGCGGATCGGATCGTTCATCGGCAAGAGCGGCATGTTCGAAACGAAGCACCGGCGCAAGGATGGCGGCGTGATCGACGTCGAGATTTGCGTCAACGGAGTGCTGATCGACGACAAGGCCTACCTGTTCGCGTCCAGCCGGGATATCACCGAACGCAAGAAGCTGCAGGCCGCCCAGCAAAGATACAAGCAGGTGATCGAGGCCGCGATGGACGGCTACTGGATGGTCAATGCGGACGGCTTTCTGGAGGAAGTCAACGAGGCGTATGCCAACATGTCCGGGTATGCGATGCAGGAACTGGTGGGCATGCACATCAGCCAGCTTGACGCGAACGAAACCGAGGCTGAAGCCATGGCGCATATCGACAGGGTCAAGGTGCAGGGATACGGTCGTTTCGAAACGCAGCACCGGCGCAAGGACGGCCGGATAATCGACGTTGAAGTTGCCGTCACCTTCCTGCCGGAAGCGGGGAAATTCTTCGTGTTCTGCCACAACATCACCCTGCGCAAGCAGGCCGAGCAGGCGCTACGCGTGGCTGCCGCGACATTCGAGATGCACGAGGCCATCCTCATCACCGATGCGCAGGCCAACATCGTCCGCGTCAACAGCGCGTTCACCGACATCACCGGCTATTCGTCCGAGGACGTGATCGGCAAGAATCCGCGCATCATGAGTTCCGGGCGCCATGACAAGGCGTTCTACGCCGCGCTGTGGAAGCAGATACTGGATACGGGGTCCTGGGCGGGAGAGATCTGGGACAAGCGCAGGAACGGCGAGATCTACCCGAAATGGATGACCATCACCGCCGTGAAGAACCAGCGCGGCGAGACCACGCAATATGTCGCCATCTTCAGCGATATTTCCGAACGCAAGCGCGCGGAGGAGGAGATACGCAACCTGGCGTTCTACGATGCGCTGACGCAACTGGCCAACCGCCGCCTGTTCATCGAACGCTTCCAGACGGCCCTGGCCGCGTCGGCACGTTATGGCGGGCACGGGGCG
>JAJXTT010000235.1 GCA_021783525.1 Pseudomonadota bacterium | reverse complement strand
ACACCGGCCAGCAGGGCGAACGGATTGAGCAGCCCCCAGAACGTGCCGGTGTAGACCGGCATCAGGTTGTCTTCGAAGTGGAACGGCACGCCCTGCAGCAGGTTGCCGAAGGCGACGCCGAAGATCAGCGCGGGCACGCTGCCGCCCACGAACAGGCCCCAGTCCCAGGCGCTGCGCCAGCGCGGATCGGCCACTTTGGAGCGGTAGTCGAAGCCCACCGGGCGGAAGAACAGTGCCCACAGCACCACCAGCATGGCCCAGTAGAAGCCGGAGAACGCGGTCGCATACACCAGCGGCCAGGCGGCGAAGATGGCGCCGCCGGCAGTGATGAACCAGACCTGGTTGCCGTCCCAGTGCGGGCCGACCGTGTTGATGACGACGCGGCGTTCCACGTCGCTTTTGCCGACGAAGGGCAGCAGCGCGCCGACGCCCATGTCGTGACCGTCCATGACGGCAAAGCCGAGCAGCAGCACGCCGACCAGCAGCCACCAGATGATTTTCAGGGTTTCATAATCGAGCATGATCTTTTCCTCACTGTGCGGGTTTCAGGGCGGGTGCAGTTTCTCCCGCGTAACGGCCGGTGCCCAGGCTGGCGGGGCCGAGGCGCGCGTACTTGAACATCAGGTACATCTCCACCACCAGTAGTCCGGTATAAAAGAACATGAAGCCGGCGAGCGAACCGTACAGGCTATTGACCGAAATGGTGGAGGTGGAAAGATTCGTCGGCAGGATGCCGAAGATGGTCCACGGCTGGCGGCCGTATTCCGCCACGAACCAGCCCATCTCCGAGGCGATCCACGGCAGCGGGATGAACCACACTGCCCAGCGCAGCAGCCAGCGCTTTTCCTGGAAGGTGTTCTTGGCCGAGAACCAGAAGGAGAGCGCAAACAGTGCAAGGAAGGAGAAGCCCAGCGCCACCATGATGCGGAAGGTCCAGAACATGGGAGCAACCCTGGGGATGGAGTTGCGCGCCGCCTGCGCGATCATTTCCGGTGTCGCCAGGGAGACATCGGCGGTGTATTTCTTGAGCAGCAAGCCGTAGCCCAGATCGGCCTTGTGTTCTTCGAAGCTGGCTTTGGTCGCATCGTCGGCGGTCTTGGCGCGCAGCCGTTCGAGAGCCTTGACGGCGACGATGCCGCTCTTGATGCGTTCGGCGGCTCGCGCTTCAAGCTCGTCTATGCCGGGGATCTGCGTGTTCGCGGAGCGGGTGGCGATCAGGCCCAGGGCGTAGGGGATCTTGATCTCGGCCGCGTTCTCGCGCTTCTCATCGTCGGGGATGGCGAACAACGTAAAGGACGCCGGCGCTGGCTCGGTCTTCCACATGCCTTCCAGTGCAGCAAGCTTGGTCTGCTGGTGTTCGGTGACGGCATAGCCGGATTCGTCGCCCAGCACGATCACCGACATGGCCGAGGCAAAACCGAATGCGGCGGCGATGCGGAAGGAGCGTTTGGCGAACTCCATGTCCCTGCCTTTCAGCATGTACCAGGCGCTGATGCCGAGTACGAACATGGAACCGGTGACGTAACCGGCCGACACGGTGTGCACGAATTTGGCCTGCGCTGCGGGGTTGAACACCAACTCCTTGAACGACGTCATCTCCATGCGCATGGTCACGTAGCTGAATTGCGAGCCGACCGGGTTCTGCATCCAGCCGTTGGCGATGAGTATCCATACCGCCGACAGGTTGGAACCGATCGCCGTGAGATAGGTGATCAGCAGGTGTCTGCGCCTGGAAAGCTTGTTCCAGCCGAAGAAGAACAGGCCGATGAAGGTCGATTCGAGGAAGAACGCCATCAAACCCTCTATGGCCAGCGGTGCCCCGAAGATGTCGCCGACGTAGTGCGAGTAATAGGCCCAGTTGGTGCCGAACTGGAATTCCATGGTGATGCCGGTGGTGACGCCAAGGGCAAAGTTGATGCCGAACAGCTTGCCCCAGAACTTGGTCATGTCGCGGTAGACCTCTTTGCCGGTCATGACGAATACCGTCTCCATGATGGCAAGCAGGAACGACAGCCCCAGCGTCAGGGGCACGAACAGGAAATGGTAGAAGGCTGTGGCGGCGAACTGCAGCCGCGACAGGTCGACGACTTCTTGGGTGATCATTTGTGTTTCTCCTCGTGAGGTTCGATTGTGTTCGTTGGTGGCGGCGCGATCAGGGCGGCGGCGACACGGTCGGGGTCCATGCCCTCGGTCATTCCACGTATAGCCGGATGGCTGAAGAAGGCATACCAGAGGCCGTAGAGCAGCAGCACCTTGACCGCCAGCGCAAGGGCGATCTCGCGGCGCAGCATCTTCTTCGCGCCGTCAGTGCTGCGTTTCAGCCGTGGCAGCCGCATGTGTGACCTTGTTCGCCGCCGTGAGCGTGGCCGTCGTCGTCCGGATCGCCGTGGTCGTGACTGCAACTTTCGCTGGCCGGTTTCGCGCGGCCTGCGATGAAGGCCTCCACCGCCAAGCCGGGATCGCTCTCCTCCGTTGCGACCACCAGCACGCCGCGTGCGGCCAGGTGTTGGATAAACCCTGTACCGGCACCGCCGGTGATCAGCACATTCATGCTGTCGAGGGGATGGGCGGCGCGATGGTCGTAGCCATGGATCGCCATGTCGGAAGCCAGATCGAGACGGTCCACTTCGCGGGGAGACTCCTGTCCGTTGGCTTCAAAAACGATGAAGCGGCGTGCACGGCCGGCGTGGCCGGTGACAGTACGGTAATTCTGGCTGGTGACTGCTATGCGCATGAAACTCTCCTGACTGTTGGTTGGGAGGAAGCGGCGAGCATCGAAGCAGCGGGCAAGTACGATTTGCGAGAGGAGCGCACCCTGACTGTTTCTGGCAGCAAAGGCTACGCCGCTTCCATGTGCTCTGCAATGCAAGGCGTGTGCCATGATTGTCATGGAAAATATAACGGCCTAAGTTCGTTGTTATTTTTGGACTGTCTTGCGGCAAAATGTCGCAGGCAGTCGATAGAAAAATGGCTGGCGTTGCTGTCAGAGTGGCAGAGTATCTGTCATGCTGGCAGGTGACGCTATTTCCCAAGCCGCTTGAGTTTCCGGTAAAGCGTACGTTCGCTGATTCCGAGTTCAGCCGCCAGATTTTTGCGACTGCCACGATGCTGCATGAGCCGATTTTCCAGTGTCTGGCGTTCCAGTTCTTCCAGGCTTGCGGATTTGCCGGCATGGTTTGCGCGCAATGCGCGACCGGAGCGCACTTCCTCTGGCAAGTGCATCGGCTGGATTGCTTCGCCATCGCATAACAGGCTGGCGCGTTCGATGATGTTTCGCAATTCGCGCACGTTGCCCGGATAGTCGTATTGGCGCAACAGGTCAACGGCCTCGTCGGAGATCGCCAGATTCCGGTCTGCCGCGACACGCGACAAAAGGGATTTTGCCAGCAGAGGGATGTCGGCAGAACGCTCCCGCAAGGGAGGCAATTCAACCGGGAACGTATTGAGCCGGAAGTAGAGATCCTGCCGGAAGCCGCCGCCGGCCACCATTTCGCGCAAGTTGCGGTGAGTTGCTGACACCAGCCGGATGTCGGCCTTGTGCGGCTCGGCGGAACCGACGCGCCGATAGGTTCCGGTTTCAAGCAGGCGCAAGAGCTTGACTTGCATGACGAGCGGAATATCGCCCACTTCGTCGAGGAAGAGCGTCCCCCCGCTGGCGGCCTCTAT
>JAJXTT010000234.1 GCA_021783525.1 Pseudomonadota bacterium | reverse complement strand
TGTTTAGTGGTGCCCGAGACCGGAATCGAACCGGTACAGCCTTTTCAAGCCGACGGATTTTAAGTCCGTTGTGTCTACCAATTTCACCACTCGGGCTGACAGGCGCTTCGGAATTCTGGTTCCGAAATTGATGAGCGGCGCATTATACAGACGCGGATGAAGGTGGAACAAAACAAAAATTCCGTGCACTTTTTCTTGACACGATGTTCGATATCCTTATAATGCGGACTTCGTTTTTTGCGGGAATAGCTCAGTTGGTAGAGCGATACCTTGCCAAGGTATAGGTCGAGAGTTCGAGTCTCTTTTCCCGCTCCAGATATCTTGGGGAAGCCTACAGGCTTTCCCATATTTTTTGCTACATTGCAACTTGCCTCATGGCGCGATAGCAAATCGGTTATGCAGTGGATTGCAAATCCATTTAGCCCAGTTCGACTCTGGGTCGCGCCTCCAGACTTTTCTCTCAGCAAAAAAATCCCTGCTCAATGGCAGGGATTTTTGTCTTCAGCTTCCGGTGGATATTATTTTGCGACTTGCCGTTCTCTGATCTCGTCCAGGGTCTTGCAGTCGATGCATAGCGTCGCGGTGGGGCGAGCTTCCAGGCGGCTCAGGCCGATCTCCACGCCACATTTGTCGCAGTAGCCATAATCACCTGCGTCGATCCGGCTCAGCATCTTGTCGATGTTCTTGATCAGCTTGCGTTCGCGGTCGCGGTTGCGCAATTCCAGGCTCATATCCGATTCCTGGCTGGCGCGATCGTTCGGGTCGGCGAATACGGTCGCTTCGTCTTGCATGGTGTGAACGGTGCGGTCAATATCCTGGCTCAGGCCCAGCTTGATTCCGTTCAGAACGCCGCGGAAGTGTTCAAGCTGGTCGGGACTCATGTACTCCTCGCCTTTTTTGGGCTTGTAAGGTGCGGAAGTTTTGCTTGCTTGTACGGGCATTACGTCGATCTCCAGGGTAGTGCTAAATTTTTCAAGCGCGCTTTAATACCAGAAAGAAATTTCAGTCGCAACAAGAATTTTCTTGGCCGAGGTTACAATACCCTAACTCCTTGTTTTTCCAGCATGCTGACCAACAGAATCAAGGGCAGTCCAATCAATGCATTTGGGTCGTCGCCCTCTATCCGGCTGATCAGGGCGATACCCAAACCTTCTGATTTGGCGCTGCCTGCGCAGTGGTAAGGCTGTTCCTTTTTGAGGTAGCGTTCAATTGCATCGTCACTCACGTTGCGAAAACCGACATTCGTAATGGCAACATCGGTTTGCATCTCGCCGCTGGCGGCATTCAGCAGCGTCAAGGCCGTGTAGAAGGTTACGGTCTTGCCGCGCATTGCGGTCAATTGGCGTACGGCGTTGTCATGGTTGAGCGGCTTGCCGATCTGCTGCCCGTCAAGCAAGGCCACCTGGTCTGAGCCGATGATCAGGGCATCTGGATAGCGCTTGGCCACCACTTGTGCTTTGGCCTGCGAAAGGCGCCACGAAGTCTGCTCTGCACCCTCGCCCGGAAGAGGGGTTTCATCCACATCGGGAGCGGAGGTCTGGAACGGGATTTGCAGGGTGGTGAGCAGTTCACTCCTATATATAGAGGTAGAGGCAAGAACAAGCGGCTGAGAATTCAAGATGTTCCTTTACGGCTTCTTTGACAGGGAAGGTCGGAATATATATCATGCGCGCCTCATGTTTGCACGGCCTTTCATAGACGGCGTGGACTTTGCCCGAAACGGCAAGGAAATGCGCGGCGAGATAGCAGTGTCAGCGCTGCCCAGACTGGCTGACGTGCTGGCAAAATCAGGCGGATCGCTGACTTATATAGTACGCGGCTATCGCGAAGAAGGCCGCGACATGCTGGAGGTCTCCCTGCAAGGGGAGTGTACCTTGAGATGCCAGCGTTGTCTGGGGGAGCTGGATTTCCCGGTGAACCTGGTATCCCGGTTGTGGCTGCTTCCGGCGGACAAGCTGGATGAGGCTGAAGAAAATGACGAGATGGATGCGATCGAAGCCGAGCCTCGGCTGGATGTACTTGCGTTGATCGAAGAAGAGTTGTTGTTGAGTTTTCCGCTCGCTCCCCGGCATCGGGACGGCGAGTGCGTTCCGGCAACAGGTGGTTTACAACAGAAGGAAAGCCCGTTCGCGGTGCTGGCCGGATTGAAGAAGTAATACGGTTTTTGTGAGGAGTAGATAAATGGCAGTTCAGCAGAATAAAAAATCCCCGTCCAAACGTGGGATGCATCGTGCGCACGATTTCTTGACCAGCCCGGCATTGGCCATCGAGCCATCTACCGGTGAGCCACATCTGCGTCATCACATCAGCCCAAGCGGCTACTATCGCGGCAAGAAAGTCGTCAAGACCAAGGGCGAATAAGCCCATTCGGTCTTTGGTTGGGCTCTCCCGTTGCGAGGGCCGAACCCTGTCCATTTTTCGCGCCTAAGAGGATCGCCCAGTGGATATCACGATAGCTATTGATGCCATGGGCGGCGACCACGGGACACGGGTAACCGTTCCCGCGGTTGTCGCTTATCTGAAGAAACACCCTGACGATACTGTGATACTGGTTGGCTTGGCCGATGCAATCGAAGCCGAGTTGACCAAACTCGGCTTTGCGGATCGTGCGCGCCTGCGTGTCCACGCAACGACCGAAGTCGTCGGCATGGATGAGTCGCCCCAATCTGCCTTGCGCGGCAAAAAAGACTCCTCCATGCGCGTTTCTATCAATCTCGTCAAGAATGGCGAGGCATCCGCTTGCGTGAGCGCCGGCAACACCGGCGCTTTGATGGCAACCGCGCGCTATGTGCTCAAAACGCTGCCCGGCATCGACCGGCCTGCGATTGCTTCATTCCTGCCTACTGTCAATGGTCAGGTCTGCATGCTGGACCTGGGGGCGAACGTGGATTGCACAGCAGAGCATCTGTTGCAGTTCGCGCTGATGGGCAGCACGCTGGTATCCGCTTTGGAACACAAGGACCAACCCACGGTTGGCCTGCTGAACATCGGCAGTGAGGACATCAAGGGAAACGAGGTCGTGAAACAGGCAGGGGAATTGTTGCAGGCCAGCGACCTCAATTTCTACGGCAACGTGGAAGGGGACGACATTTTCAAGGGGGTCACCGATGTGGTGGTATGCGACGGGTTTGTTGGCAACGTCGCTCTGAAGACTGCCGAAGGTGTGGCCAAGATGATGGGCGGGTTCCTGAAAGAGGGTTTCAGCCAGAACTGGTTCACCAAACTCGGCGCGCTGGTCTCCATGCCGGTACTCAAGGCCTTCAAGCACAGACTGGATCATCGTCGCTATAACGGCGCCAGTTTTCTGGGCTTGAAAGGCATCGTGGTGAAAAGCCACGGTTCCGCAGATTCCTTTGCATTCCTGTGCGCCATCGAGCGCGCAGCCGAGGAAGCGCGCGGCGGGATGCTGAATCACATCAGCGAACACGTCGAAAAGTGGCATCACGCACGCCAACAACCATCAGGAGAGGCGCTTTGACTTTTTCCAGGATCATCGGCACCGGTAGCTATCTTCCGGCCAGGGTGCTGACCAACTACGACCTCGAAAAGATGGTCGAAACCTCGCATGACTGGATATTTTCACGCAGCGGTATCGCCGAGCGGCGTTTTGCCGCGGATGATGAAATGACCAGCGACCTGGCGCTGCAGGCCAGCCGCAAGGCGATCGAAGCCGC
>JAJXTT010000233.1 GCA_021783525.1 Pseudomonadota bacterium | reverse complement strand
TGAACATGGCTGATCTTTACGCATTGCGTGCCAAGAACCGTTTGTACTACGTGTTGCTTGCCGTTGCCGGTCTGGTCGTTCTGGCCGGTCTGTATGCCGTACACATGATGGAATCGCATGGTCACATTATCACCGGCATGAACAACCAGATCGTGTGGGGCCTGCCGCATGTATTCGCGATCTTTCTGATCGTAGCCGCGTCCGGGGTGCTTAATGTCGCTTCCATCGGATCGGTATTCGGCAAGGCCATCTACAAGGCACGGGCGCCTCTGGCCAGTCTGCTGTCCATTGCCATGCTGGCAGGCGGATTGACCGTATTGATGCTGGATCTGGGCAGGCCGGACCGGGTCATCGTCGCGGCGACCAATTTCAATCTCACCTCGGTATTTGCCTGGAATGTGGTGCTGTACTCGGGCATGTTCTCGCTCGTGATCATCTATCTCTGGACGATGATGGAGCGCCGCATGAATCCCTGGAACAAGGCTGCTGGATTGGCTGTTTTCGCCTGGCGCTTCATCCTCACCACCGGTACCGGCCTGATCTTTGCGTTTCTGACTGCGCGACAGGCATACGGCTCGGCCATCCTGCCGCCGATGTTCATCGTGTTGTCGTTCGCCTGGGGCTTGGCCGTGTTCCATGTGGTGCAGACCGTGATCTATGCCTGGAACGAAAAGACGCTTGATGCCGACATCCTGCGCCGCAAGAAGAACCTGCTCGGGGTGTTCATCATCGGTTCGCTGTATATGGTGGCCATCTACCATATGACCAACCTGTATTTCGCGCACAAATCCGCCTTTGAGAACTTCATCCTGCGCGATGGAGGCGTCTTCCCGGATCTGTTCTGGTGGGGGTATATCGTGATCGGCAATCTTGTGCCGCTGTTGTTGATCTATGTGCCCGGTCTGGGCAAAGGCAAGTGCGTCATGGCGGCGTCAATGCTGGTGGTCCTGGGGGCCATGTCGCTACTGTACGTATTCATTATCGGCGGACAAGCTTTCCCGCTCGACATCTTCCCGGGCTTCGAGGTCAAGAGCACCTTTGGTGACGGGCAGATCGCTTCCTATCATCCATCCATCTACGAATTCCTGCTGGGCATAGGCGGTCTCGCAATCGCTTTCGTGATCACCACTGTTGGCGTGCGCGTGCTGGATTTCATGCCCCATGACAAACCATACGTAGCAGATTGAATCTGCAGGAGGCTGCCATGAACCGTATGCTGATCTCGGCAGCACATAAATCCTCCGGGAAAACGATGGTCAGCATCGGGCTGTGCGCGGCGCTTGCGGCGCGCGGCCATGTTGTGCAGCCGTTCAAGAAAGGCCCCGACTACATCGATCCGATGTGGCTCAGCCAGGCAGCCGGTCATGCCTGCCGCAATCTCGATCTGTACCTGATGGAAAACGACGACATCGTCGCCACGTTCGCGCGCCATAGCGCCGAAGTGAATCTCGTTGAGGGTAACAAGGGGTTGTACGACGGTTTGGCGCTGGACGGCAGCAACAGCAACGCAGCGCTGGCCAAATTGCTGGACCTGCCCGTGATGCTGGTGATCGACGCACGCGGCATGACCCGCGGCATCGCACCGCTGATCCTCGGTTACCAGGCATTCGACCGCGATATCAACATCGCCGGGATCATCCTCAATAATCTGGGCGGCAGCCGACACGAATCCAAGCTGCGCGCCGTCATTGAGCATTACACCGACGTGCCGGTGGTCGGCGCCATTCATCACGACGAGCGACTGAGCATCGTCGAACGCCATCTCGGCCTGATGCCCAGCAATGAGTCGCATGTGGCCGCCTCCAAGATCAGGCAGATCGGCGACGCCATCGCGGAACAGGTCGATCTCGACAAATTGCTCGTGCTGACTGAAAAAGAACCGCTGGCCATCCCGCACAAGGCCGAAGTGAGCCCCTTGCCTTGCGGCGAAAAGGTGCGTATCGCCATCGCACGCGACCGCTCTTTCGGTTTCTACTACGCAGACGATCTCGATGCATTGGAAGCCGCTGGGGCGGAGCTGGTGCCGTTCGATACCTTGCGCGATGCACAATTGCCGGAGGTGGACGGACTCTATATCGGGGGGGGCTTCCCGGAAACCTGCGCCACCGAGCTGGAAGCGAATGCGGCATTGCGCTCCCAGATCAAAGAGGCCATCGAAGGCGGCATGCCGGCCTATGCGGAATGCGGCGGATTGATGTATCTGTCGCGCGGTATCGAGTATCAGGGGCAGACTTACCGGATGGTCGGTGCGATACCGGGCGATGTGAAGATGCACGACAAGCCGATCGGTCGCGGCTATGTCCATCTCAAGGAAGATGAAGCACATCCCTGGCCACGGCCGAATACGCCCGCGAAGCAGATCAAGGCGCACGAGTTTCATTACTCCAGTCTGGAGAATCTTCCGCCGGATAGCCGCTTCGCTTACCATGTCGAGCGCGGATACGGCATCGATGGGGATCGGGACGGGCTGATCGTTCATAACCTGTTGGCGTCCTATACCCACCTGCGTACCATCGGCAGCTGCTATTGGGCTACCCGCTTCGTCGCTTTTGTGCGGCGTTGCAAGGAGCAGCAAGCAATAGCGGCATCAACCAACACTGAGAAAGCACTATGACACAGCAACTCTATCAGGCCGCCATCGCGGCCTTTGACCAGGCGAATGCCGAAGATCCGAACAAGGAAGCGGCGAATGGCAAGGAATATCCAAAAGAGCTCCTCTACGCGCAACGCATGACCGAGATGCAGGAACGTTATGCACCGGACGCGTCCGAAGCGGTGAAACTGGCCGTGCGTGCGCAGCATATCCAGCGCTGGAAGAGCCCGCGCAGCAACTTCCCCATGGATCGAAATGGTTATCTGCAATGGCGCACGGGACTGTACAAATTCCACGCGGAGACTGCAGGCAAGCTGATGAAGCAGGTCGGCTACGACGACGAGATGATAGAGCGCGTGAAGACCATCGTCGGCAAGAAGGCGCTCAAGGTCAATCCGGAGACGCAGTTGATGGAGGACGTGGTGGATCTTGTGTTCATCGAATATTACATGATCGGGTTCGCGGCGAGCCATCCGGAGTATGACGAAGCCAAGTGGATCGAGATCATCAGGAAGACGTGGAACAAGATGTCTTCCCGCGCCCATGACTTTGTATTGGCAGGCAAGATCGCTTTGCCGGAAGCACTGGTTCCGCTGATTCTCAAAGCGGTCAAGGGATAACGTGGATTTCCTGCCCGTATTTCATAACGTCAAAGGCAAGCTGTGCCTTGTGGTCGGCGGCGGAGAAGTTGCCAAGCGCAAGGCGGGCGTGTTGCTGGAGGCAGGCGCGATCGTGCGTGTGGTAGCTCCCGAGATCGATCCCGCACTGGCTAAGCAACAGCACGTTCAGCCTGTCGTCGGGAGATTCGACGCATCACATCTTGAAGGCGTCACGCTGATCATTGCCGCGACGAACGATCGCGGCGTCAACAAGCAGGTCTCCGAGCTGGCGCAAGCACGCAATATTCCGGTCAATGTGGTCGACGATCCCGAGTTGTGCTCGATCATCATGCCCGCCATCCTCGACCGATCTCCGCTGATGATCGCCTTTTCCAGTGGAGGCGCATCGCCGGTGCTGACGCGCATGATGCGCGGCAAGCTGGAAACGATCATTCCGCAAAACTACAGTCGGCTGGCGGCATTTGCAGAACGCTTCC
>JAJXTT010000232.1 GCA_021783525.1 Pseudomonadota bacterium | reverse complement strand
AGTCGTAACCAAAAATAAAAAAGGCGCAGCACGATATCGTGCTGCGCCCCATCTGTCCTTGGTACCTGAGAGATTACAACTTTCGTCGTGTGCCCCTTCGGTGGCCGACTGCATTCCCTCACCCCAACCCTCTGATGGTACAACCAGCCATTCGACCAAGCTGTCCAACTTCGCCAGCTGAGTCGCTGGCTATCCCGCACGCGGGCGAGGGGGCAAAAGATTCGCTAAGCGAACTTGATGCGACGGCGCTCTCCAGATTTGCCTGTTCCGATTGGTTCATGAGCCTGAGCGGTTACGGGTGTTGCGCCTTCGGCGGTGCCATGCATCAGCACTCTCTCCCGATCGGTTTGAACGGCGGGCGAATTATACCGGAAGTTCTAGTGCGGGTAGAAAAGGAACAGGCGATACCCGGACGGCTTGAGATCGGTGGTATCGAGATGAAGTTTGATGTCCAGGTCCCGGTTGGCAGGGAAGCCTTGCTTTTCGTCCTGGCCCGCTTTCAGGTAATCCGCCGGACGAAACACGCGCCGGGCGACTGGCTGGTCCTGCACGTTGGTGAGCGTGAGTTCCAGGCTGGGATAGGCCTGCGCGTAAGGCGCACGGTTGTGGATCAGGGCATGCAGCGTGACGATATTGCCCAGGTTGGGGTCGGACTCGAGTTCGGACGATTCGATGCTGACCAGGTCTGCTTTCTGGGGCAAAGCGACCGTGCATTGAAGCAGTGCGCAGTAGTCCTCAAGCAGCGGTTTGAGGCCGGGCAGGCTGGTGCCGATCTCGACGCGGAAGAAATAGGTCGCCTGCGCCACCAGGGTCAGCGCCAGCAGGAATCCCGCGAAGACCGCCATCCAGCTTGTTTTTCCGGGAGGTATCTCCAGCACTTCGTCGGTCAGTTCCTCGACGAACTGGACTTGCTGCGCCAGCGTGGTGGGTTCCTTTTCCAGTTCCGGTACGTTATATATGGGTGTGAGATCGGTCTCGCCGGCCGGAATCTCGGGTTCGATGGGCAAGCTGAGCTGCTGGGGCCTGGGTTCGTCGTCGTTCAAGTGCTTGCTTGCGTCGAACACTTCATGGCAACGACCGCAACGCACGAGACCGTCATGCGCGTCAAGTTGAGCCCCGGTCACTTTGAAACGGGTGCCGCATTGGGGACATTGCGTAATCTCGGTCATTTCTTTACACCTGACAGGCAACACCACCCATCTTCCAACACGGCGGGTGCAAGGTCAAACCATTGAGCGTAGATGCGCATCACGTCCTCGGCCTGCTCGGCGAGGATACCGGACAGCACGATGCGTCCGCCCGGCCTGGCGGCAGCCGCCAGCAACGGTGCGAGCGCGCGCAGCGGATTGGTCAGGATGTTCGCGACGACGACATCGTATTGGGAAAGTGCGATTCCTTCCGGCAGATGGAAATCTGCCTGCACCCGGTTGGCCAGCGCATTGTCGCGGCTGGCCTGCACGGCCTGCTCATCCAGGTCCACGCCGATCGCCTTGCCTGCGCCCAGCTTCATCGCGGCGATGGCCAGGATGCCGGAACCGCAGCCGTAATCGAGCACTGATTCCCCGCCCCGGATGTTCTCGTCCAGCCAGCGCAGGCATAGCCTTGTGGTGGGATGGCTGCCGGTGCCGAAGGCGAGACCAGGATCGAGCGTGATATTGATGGCCGCGGGGTCGGCCGGCGTGTGCCAGGTCGGCACGATCCACAGGCGCTGTGAGATGCGGATCGGATCGAACTGGGCCTGAGTCAGGCGCACCCAGTCGCTTTCTTGTAGCGTTTCAATCTTGTGTTCGGGGATGGCGTCGAGGCCAAGCTCGTCGCAGCAGGCACGCAGGATGCCATCGACATTGACACCGCTCTCGAACAGCGCGTTGACCAGATTGTGTTGCCAGACTGTGGAAGTGGGTTCACCCGGTTCGCCGAAGATGGCCTGTTCATCCGGCGTGTCCGCATCCGCATCCAGCATGTCCACGGAAAGCGCGCCGCGCGCCAGCAGCGCCTCACTCAGCGCTTCGGCATAGTCGGCCTCGGCGCGCACGGCCAGCGTAAGCCAGGACACGGCCTATTTGCCTTTCGACTTCTCTGCCAGCTTGTGTTCCAGATAATGGATGCTGGTCGCGCCGCGCACGAAAGCCGCGTCGTTCATCAGTTCCTGATGCAGCGGGATGTTGGTGTTGATGCCCTCCACCACCATCTCGGACAGGGCGGTACGCATGCGGGCGATCGCCTGGTCGCGCGTGTCGCCGTAAGCGATGATCTTGCCGATCATGGAATCGTAATGCGGCGGGATGAAATAGTTGTTGTACACATGCGAATCGACGCGGATGCCGGGGCCGCCGGGCACGTGCCAGTTGGTGATGCGTCCGGGCGAGGGAACGAAGGTGTAAGGATGCTCGGCGTTGATGCGGCATTCCACGGCATGGCCGCGAAGCTGGATATCCTTCTGGCGGAACGGCAGCTTTTCGCCTGCCGCGATGCGGATCTGCTGCTGGACGATATCGATGCCGGTGATCATTTCGGTGACCGGGTGTTCGACCTGGACGCGCGTGTTCATCTCGATGAAATAGAACTCGTCGTTCTCGTACAGGAATTCGAACGTGCCCGCACCGCGGTAATTGATCTTGCGGCAGGCCTCGGCACAACGTTCGCCGATCTTGTCGCGCAACTTGGCGTTGAGCAGCGGGGCCGGCGCTTCCTCGATGATCTTCTGGTGGCGGCGCTGCATGGAGCAGTCGCGTTCGCCCAGGAACACGGCATTGCCGTGCTGGTCGGCCAGGATCTGGATCTCGATGTGGCGCGGGTTCTCCAGGAACTTCTCCATGTACACCATGGGATTGTTGAAGGCCGCCTGCGCTTCCGTCCTGGTCATGGTCACCGCATTGATCAGTGCGGCTTCGGTGTGCACCACGCGCATGCCGCGTCCGCCGCCGCCGCCGGAGGCCTTGATGATGACCGGGTAACCGATGAACTTGGCGATACGCATGATCTCGGCCGGATCGTCCGGCAGGGCACCGTCCACGCCGGGTACGACAGGCACGCCCGCTTTCTTCATGGCGTTCTTGGCGGAGACCTTGTCGCCCATCAGGCGGATGGTTTCGGCGCGCGGGCCGATGAAGACGAAGCCGGATTTCTCGCAACGTTCGGAAAAGTCGGCGTTCTCGGACAGGAAACCGTAACCGGGGTGGATGGCCTGTGCGTCGGTCACTTCCGCGGCACTGATGATGGCGGGCACATGCAGGTAACTCTGGCTGGAGGGTGCCGGGCCGATACAGACGGACTCGTCGGCCAGCTTCACGTACTTGGCGTCGGCATCCGCCTCGGAATGCACCGCGACGGTCTTGATGCCCATCTCGCGGCAGGCGCGCTGGATGCGCAGCGCGATTTCTCCTCGGTTCGCAATCAGGATCTTTTCAAACATGACGGGCTTCTCCGGCGGAGCTGGAGTTCGGGGTTTGCGTTCGAATACGGCCATGATGCTTTAACCGATGATGAACAGAGGTTGGCCGAACTCGACAGCCTGACCATTCTCGACGAGGATGGCCTTGATCACGCCGGCCTTGTCGGCCTCGATCTCGTTCAGCAGTTTCATCGCTTCGATGATGCACAGCGTGTCGCCCTCGTTCACGCTCTGGCCGATGTCGACGAAAGCATTGGCGCCCGGAGACGGGGAGCGGTAAAAGCTGCCCACCATCGGCGATTTGACGA
>JAJXTT010000231.1 GCA_021783525.1 Pseudomonadota bacterium | reverse complement strand
CGACATTCGGATCGCTGCTGCTGGTTGCAGAGGTGGTCGTAGTGGTGCTGGTTGTGGGATTGACCGGTACACGGCCAAACAGCGTGGCAGGAGTAGTTTTATTGCTTGTATAGGTCAGATCGGTCACGGACGCAGGCCATGGATATTTGCTGGCAGAAATGGCTGCGTAATTGTCCATGCAGGTCTTCACTTCGCGCACGATGCGCTTTTCGACCGGCTGAAATAGCTGGTCGATTGTGATGGCAAGCAGATTGTCGTTATAGGGCAAGTTGCTGCAGTCGTTGCTGGCTGACCTGACGGTGATTGGCGTCGGCCCGGTAGTCGAGATCGTGCTGAGTGTTTCCAGGTATTGGTTGACCGTCGCGCTGGCAGTGCGCGATTGTCCGCATATCGCCGCGCCCGGGGCGAAGACGATCGCAGCAACGTTGTTGAGGGTAATGGTGCCCGTCAGCGAGAGCCAGCCCTGCGTGTCGCTATTGATTGGTTGCGCGGCATTGCTGTCCCGCAAAGTGGGCGAAAGCGCGTACCACAAATCTTCGCCATTGGCGTCGTGCAGTTCGGGAATTCCCAACGTTTTCCAGGGCAATCGGCCGATATAGCTTGGGCAATGGCCTCCGCCAAAGATGGGCCCCGGTGCAGTGCCCCAAAGCGGGCTGCCGGGAGCCGAATTGTCTGGACAAGGCAGGCTGCCCGGATGGGATGCGTCGGAGACGGCGCGACCGATCAGGGCATCCCTGGCCTGTACCAATACATCTGCAGTTTGCTGGTCTCGCACCGATTTCAGTGAGGACTTGCTGAGCGCCCCGACCAGAAATGTTATGACGCCGATGATCATGATGACCAGCATGATCATCATCGCTGCACCGCGTTGTCTCCATATTACTGTATGAGTTGTGCACAAGGAATTCATGGTGCGCAACCTGCTTATTTGTTTTCTTCAGGTGCGGGCGGTTCAAGCAGCAGCTTTTGCCCGACCTTGAGCTGCACAGGTTGAGGTTTTCCCGGCACAGCGACAGGTGCCGTGGTGGGATTCCTGTCGTTCCCGGGCTCGGTGGCCTGGGCGGCGCCGTTGATCCAAACAGTGCGGTTGCCGCCATGTTTTTGCACGACACCGTTGACGATGATGTAGTCGCGGCGTTCGTTTTCCGGGCTGCCGTTGTTGACGGCCGTGCCGGAATCCAGTTGCTGGCGTTGCTGCGGAGTGTAGAACAGGCGTCCGATTTCGTTCGCCTGTGCGGTCGGGAGCAGGCCGAACAGTATCAACAGCAGGAACGATAGCGGGTATCTGTTCATGGCGCGCTCTTGTTCTTCATGGTGAACCATCCGCCCGTGCATTCCGCCTTGAGCGGGGCGAGTTCATTGGCCGTTCCAGTTCGGGAAATGGAGCAACCGTCCAGCATGAACCAGCCGTTGATCTGGTTGTTGAGGTTGGAGAAGAAGTGCAGCAATTGCTCTTCATGCAACAGGTCGAACTGGAGTTTCATGGCGCTGCGGCTGAGCTGGAAATTGCCCGCATCGAGTGCCGGTTTTGGCGTATAGCTCTGTTGCGGGGAGATGGTGTACTTGAAGTCGAGCACCTTGCCCTGCTGGCGCAATTTCTCGAGTCCTTCCATCCAGTCCAGGCGCTGTTCGGAACCGATGACCTTTTGTTCCAGCAAGGCGTTGTATTCCAGGGCATAGGCTGACATGTTCTCCTGGTCGCTTTGCGCGGCCAGGAGTTGGGCGCGCGCATCGGTAAGCTGCTTCTGCGCGGTCTCGCGGTTTTTCAGCGATTGCGCCAGGTAATCCTCGCTCCAGGAAATAAGGCCCGCCGCGAGCGCGATGCTGAGGAGCAGCGCGCCCAGGCTCCATTTGAGTATTTGCAGGTCGGTCTTGGAGAAGCTCATTCTTTCTGTCTCCAGATGATCTTCAGCGTGAACTGTTCCGGACTGCCGTCATTTTTCCGGGAATCGCCGCTGATGCTGCCTTTGGGGCTGATATCCAGCGGCTGCTTTGCCACGGAGACAGTATAACCCCGTTGGGTGAGCGCCTGCTGGAAGCGGTCGAGGTAGGCCAGGGCCTTGCGGTAATCGCTGCCGAAGCCGTTGAGGCTGCCATCCAGGGTGATGACATGGGCCGGGTACGCCGACGGGGCCGCATCCTCCGCGCTGGATTCCCAGGCGATCTTGTTGACCGTGATCTGGGTGAATTGATCCAGCGCGAGCGTCAGTTCGTTCAGGATGAGTTCGGCCGGCGGCGTGTATTGATTCAGCTTGCGCGTGAGTAAAACGGCCGTCTTCATATCGCTGGCAGGAACGGTTGTGTTGGCAAACGCGCGTTGTATTTGCTGGGTCTGTTGTTTGATGAACTCCGCCTGTATGTTGAACGGCTCGGTCTGCGAGACATAATCGCGCCCCTGAAAGAACTCGGTGCCGCTCAAGAGCAGGCTGAAGAGGGCCGTGACGGCCGCGATGCCGAACAGGATGCGCTTCAATTGCCACAGCAAATAGAAATGCATGTGTTCGGAATTGGCGTAATGGCTTCCCGGCGCTTTGCTGGCGAGCAGGTGCAACAGCAGCGGCGTGGCATCCGAATTGGTGTATTCGTTCTTCGCCTTGAAGCGCTTGCCCAGTTCCTGGATGTCCAGGAAGGTGTAATGCAGTTCATTGTCGCCTTCGAGGTGGCTTTGCAGTGCGATCCGGTCGTTGGCATCGCAGATGATGTACACGTCCAGCGTTTCGCCCGGCGGCGGCAGGCTCAGGCTCTTCAGGTATTGCTGGGTGCGCGGCGTTTCGGAAGCGACGGTGTCGCTGAACGTGCTGTTCTCGTTGATCGGTATCAGGCGCGAAAAATGCAGCCGTCTGTTGTTGAAATAGGTTTGCCGCAGTCCGGCATCCTTTTCCCAGGACAGCAACAGGACATGATCGGAGGGGGCGGCCTTGAGCAGCGGCGAGCTGATGCTCGGAAGCGAGTAGATCCCCGCCAGCGGAATGTGGTTCGACAGCAGGGTATCCAGCCACGGCGAGATGCGCTGCGGATTGGTCAGTGCCGAGAACAGCATCTCGTCGTCGCGGCGGCCTTCCGCCTGGCGTTGCAGCAGAAGCGCCTGGCGGAACGACGTGCCGCGATAGAACTGTTCGAACTTGCGCGCGAGCAGGTCTTTGCGGGACGAGCCGGACAGGTGCGGCACGACCTCCAGGCGGAAATCTTCCTCGATGACGTCCACCAGCAGGTAGGCCGGGTGGCGGTGCATCTTCAGGAACGCGGAAAAATTCTCGCGGCCGTTGGCGTCGTTGGTGAAATATCTGGCTGCGCCCAGCTTGCCGCTTTGCCAGATGGAAGCCTGGAAGTAGTCTGCGCTGAGGAAAAGCAGGGTACGGGCCATTACATTTTCACCTTGCTGATGATGTCGTAGATGGGCGAGAGCACCGACAGCATCACCCAGCCCAGCAATGTGCCGAGGATGATGGTCATGGTCGGCTCGATCATGACTTGCACCTTCTTGATCGAATCCTTTACATCCCGGTCGTAAAAGTAACTGACGTTGAGCAGCGCCTGGTCGAGCTGGCCGGTGGCCTCGCCCACTTTCAGCATGCGCACCACCAGCGGCGGAAAGATGCCGGTCTGCTGGAAACTTTGCGTCAGGTTCTTGCCGGCCTCGATCTCGCGCATCACGTTCTGCAGGCTTTGCGCGATGACCTGGTTGTTGACCAGGTCGCGCGAGTTGGCGATGC
>JAJXTT010000230.1 GCA_021783525.1 Pseudomonadota bacterium | reverse complement strand
CATGATGATTTCCAAAGGGGGCGGCGATTATAAATTAATCAACCTGCCCATGCTATGATGCTCGGAGATTTTTCTGCGGGAAATGAAGTTTCGGCATGGAATTCGATATCGTTATCATCGGCGGTGGGCTGGTAGGCGCGAGCCTTGCTTCCGCACTCAAGAACAGCGGGCTGCGCCTGGCATTGGTTGAAGGGCAGCCCTTGCCCCGGATCGATTCCGGGTGGGATAGCCGCATATACGCTTTCACTCCCGGCAATGTGGGTTTTCTCGGGGAATGCGGCGCCTGGCAGCGGCTGGATATGTCCCGCGTGCAGCAAGTGGAAGAGATGCGCGTGTTCGGCGATACCGGTTCCAGGCTGAATTTCAGCGCCTACGAGATCGGCGCACCGGAACTGGCTTTCATCATGGAAAGCCGATTGTTGCAGCATGCCTTGTGGGATAGTTTGCAGGGGCAGGACAATCTGACCCTGCTGCAACCGGCACAATGCGCGGAAATATCGTTGCAGGAAGACCACGCCCTGCTCAAATTAAAGGATGGACGCGAAATTCGCTCCAGGCTCATCGTCGGTGCGGATGGGCGCGATTCCTGGACGCGCCATCAGGCCGTCATGCCGGAAGTGCCGACCCCTTATCATCAGCACGGAGTGGTCGCCAACTTCAGTATCGGCAAAGCGCATCGCGGCATCGCCTATCAGTGGTTCAAGCCGGAAAGTATCCTTGCACTGCTGCCCTTGCCGGGCAAGCGCATCTCCATCGTCTGGTCGGTCAGCCCGGAGCGATCTGCTGAACTGTTGGCACTCACTCACGAAGATTTCTGCGCCCAGGTATCCGCGGCGTCGGACCATACGCTGGGCGAATTGCAGGTCATCACGCCGCCCGCCGCCTTCCCCCTGCGCGTACTGAATCTGGCCCATCTCACCAGGCCGCGCCTAGTCCTGGTGGGCGATGCCGCGCATAATGTGCATCCGCTTTCGGGACAAGGCGTTAATCTCGGCCTGCGCGATGTCCGCGAACTGGTGAAGGTATTGTCCCAACGCGGCGCTCTCGACTGCGGACACCCGAGCCTGTTGCGCCGCTACGAGAAGGCGCGCCAAGGTGACATCATGTCCATGCAACTCACCACGGATGCGCTGAAAAATCTGTTCGTCAATGACAACCCGCTGCTGCGCACTCTGCGCAACGCCGGGCTCACAGCGACCAACAAGTTCGTGCCGCTGAAGAAAATGCTGGCACGCCACGCCCTTAACTGATTATTTGGAACCGTGAACATGTTCAAGACTCTGGCTTTGCTATTGCTATCCATTTCCCTGGCGCATGCCGCCGAAACCGACAAGACGGCCGCCGCCATCAAGGACACCCTGCAAAAGAACTATGAGCAACTGATCGGCCCGGTCAACCAGGTCAACAAATCGCCCATCTCCGGCCTGTATGAAGTGATCACCGGGGACCACATCTTCTATACGGACAAGACCGCTCAGTACCTGATCGACGGCAGCATGTTCGATCTGAAAGCCCGGCGCAATCTGACCGAAGCGCGCGCGCGCGTCCTGTTCGCCGTCGACTTCAACAAACTGCCGCTCGAACTGGCGGTAAAGAGAGTGAAAGGAAACGGCAGCCGCAAGATGGCCTATTTTGCCGACCCCAACTGCGGCTTCTGCAAGAAGCTTGAGCATGAGCTGCAGAGCGTCAACGATGTCACGCTGTACCTGTTCCTTTATCCCATCTTCGACGGCTCTGCGGAGAAGGTCCAGAATATCTGGTGCAGCGCCGACAAGGCCAAGTCCTGGGAAGACCTGATGCTGAACGGGGTGCAGCCCGCCGCCGCCAAGTGCGACACGCCCACCGACAAGGTGATGGCGTTGGGCAGGCATCTCAAAGTAAACGGCACGCCCGCTCTGATTTTCGCCAACGGCATCGTCAATCCCGGCTATCTGCCCGCTGCCGAGCTGGAGAAAGCCCTGGACAGCAACAGCAAATGATCGTACGACACCTGCCCCGATATCTCGCGTCTCTGTGTGTCGCTTTCTGGGTGGGCGGCACGTGGATGCTCGGCTACGTGGTCGTGCCGGCACTCTTCAGGATACTGCCCGATCGCCAGCTTGCGGGCATGCTGGCCGGGCAGTTGTTCACCTCGCTGGCTTGCGTCGGCATCGCCTGTGCGCTGTATCTGCTAGCGTATCAGTTAAAACAGTTCGGATTTGCCGCATGGCGTCGAGCCTCTTTCCGCATTGTCGCCGCGATGTTGTCATTCGTCCTGATCGAACAATTCGTCCTGCAGCCCATTCTTGCCGGCCTCAAGGCGCGGGCATTGCCCCTGGACGTGATGAGCAGCGTCCTCGCATCCCAGTTCACAACCTGGCACGCCGTCTCCGGCATACTCTATCTGATCCAGAGTCTGCTCGGCATCGCACTGGTGCTTGTTTCAAGGAACGAGTGACCCTGTTGTTCGGGGCTGGCCATGCCATTTGAATATTGACGCAGCTATCGTGCCCGCCTGGCTCGGGTGCAATTGAACGGGGAGCAGCATGCTAAAGAACCTGCATCGTGAGACTTATCCTGCCGGCGAGATCATCTTCAGGGAAGGGGATTCGGGAGATGGTGCATATATCATCGAAGAGGGTTGTGTCGAGGTCAGCGTCAGCAGTACGCAGCGCACGCGCATCAGCAAAGGCGAGCTGTTCGGCGAGATCGCGCTGATCGACCAGCAACCGCGCACCGCGACCGTGCGCGCAGTCGAACATACGGTGCTCATTCCCATCCCGCGCAAACTGGTGAAGGAACTGCTGGAAAAAACCGACCCGGTGGTACGCCATTTGCTGCTGACCATTCTTGAACGCTACCGCTCCACGCGCAATCCGCCGGCTTTCGACCCATCGCGTTCTACCATTTTCAAGCGCGATGCGACCCGCGGCGTCGCCACGCAGCAGCTGCGTCTGGCACACGACATCGCCGAGGCATTGCGCGAAGGACAGTTCGAAATGTACTACCAGCCGATATGCGATCTCTCCAGCGGCCGCATGGCCGGATTCGAGGCGCTGATCCGCTGGCACCATCCGGTCGACGGCCTGATCTCGCCGATGGATTTTCTGTGGGTGGCGGAACAGACCGGGCAGATACGGGAGATCGGATTGTGGACGCTGGAGCAGGCCTGCCTCGATTGGCCCGCCTTGCGCCAGCGCATCAATCGTCATACTCCTTTCGTCAGCGTCAACCTGTCTCCCTCGCAACTGACCGGGAACGGATTCGTGGAAGAAGTGAAGGCCGTCATCGACAGGCACCAGATGCCGGCATCTGAGCTCAAACTGGAATTGACCGAAACCGTCATCATCAACAATCCCGAACTCGCGTTGCAGCTCCTCGGCAGGCTCACCGAATCCGGCAGCACCCTTGCACTGGATGATTTCGGTACTGGGCATTCGGGCCTGGATGCGCTGCACCGCTACCCCATCGGCACCATGAAAATCGACCGCGCCTTCGTCAGCCAGATGCTCTCCTCGCCGCAAAGCGCGAAGATCGTCCAGTCTTCGATCGAATTGGCACATTCGCTCAAGATGGACGTTGTTGCGGAAGGCATAGAAAACGAAGAAGAGCGCCTGGCCCTGCTGGAACTCGGTTGCGACTACGGTCAAGGGTGGCTGTTCGGAAAACCGGCTTCGGTGAAACGCATCTAGCGCCGCCGGCGCACGCCGTTTCGGGTTCCGGCCTCAGTTCAGCGT
>JAJXTT010000229.1 GCA_021783525.1 Pseudomonadota bacterium | reverse complement strand
AATCCCATCTATGCGAATTTCACCCAGCCGGGTTCTGATCTGCTGCGCCTGCAGCAGGAATTCAAGTCGGGCAGGCTGAAACATGCAGGCAGTGCGCCGGTGGAGCTCGTGCTTGAAGACGGCAGCGTCTATCCCCTGCCCGGCAAACTGTTGTTTTCCAATCTTGCCGTCGACCCGAGCACGGGCAGTGTGACCCTGCGCGCCGAATTCCCCAATCCGAAACAGGAACTGTTGCCCGGCATGTTTGCGAGCATCCGTTTGCCGGAAGGCAGTGCGGATAACAGCATCAGGATACCGCAGCGTGCGGTCATGACCGGCGCGCAGGGGCAGTCTGTTCTGGTGGTCGATGACGAAAGCAAGGTCGCGGTACGGCCGGTCAGGACGGGAAGCATGGCGGGCAGCGATTTCATCATTCTGGAAGGCTTGAAGCCCGGCGACCAGGTGATCGTGAACGGCATCCAGAAAGTGCGTCCCGGCTCGCCCGTGAAAGCGGTTCCGTGGAATCCGGAGGGAAATTCGCCAGCAGCGGATGCGCCCGCAACGTCTGAAAAGAAATAGAGGGCACCGTGTTCGCAAAATTCTTTATTGACCGCCCGATCTTTGCCTGGGTAATCGCACTCATCATTTTGCTGGCGGGTGGACTCTCCCTGCGCAGCCTGCCGGTCACGTCCTATCCGTCGGTCGCGCCGCCGGCCTTGTCCATTACGCTCAACTACCCCGGTGCTTCGGCGCAGGTTGTGGAGGATACGGCTGTTTCGCTGGTCGAGCAGGAGATGAACGGCATCGAGCATCTGCTCTACATGGAGTCCTCTTCCGAACTGGGCCTGGGCACGATCACCCTGACCTTCGAGACCGGCACCAACCTGGATGCCGCTTCGGTTGAAACGCAGAACCGCATCAAGCGTGCCGAGGCGCGCCTGCCGGACGATGTGCGTCGTATCGGCGTCACCGTGGCGAAATCGGCACGCAATTACCTGATGTTCATCGCGCTCGTTTCGCCCGACAAGAGCCGCGACAACGTGGCGCTCGGCAGCTATGCCGCCACCAGCCTGCTGGACAGCATCCGCCGCGTGCCGGGCGTGGGCGAGGCGATACTCTTCGGCACCGAGTATTCGATGCGCCTGTGGTTGAACCCGGAAAAACTGCATTCCTATAACCTCTCACCCGGCGATGTCAGTGCCGCCGTCCGCGCGCAGAACACGGAGCTTGCAATCGGTGAGCTCGGCCAGTTGCCGGCCGCGCCCGGGCAACAGTTGAACGCGGTGATCGTCACCCAGAGCAGGCTCAAGACGCCGGAACAGTTCGGCAACATCATCGTGCGTGCCAATCCGGATGGTTCGACGGTGCGGGTCAAGGATGTCGCCCGCGTGGAGCTTGGCGCACAGGATTATTCCATTGCCGCACGCATCGACGGCCAGCCGGCCGCCGCGATCGCCATCCGCACCACGCCCGAGGCGAATGCCCTGGATACCGCAAATGCAGTCAGGGCCAAGATGGCGGAGCTTTCAAAGGCCTTCCCCAAGGGGGTCGACTGGTTGATCCCTTACGACACCTCCCAGTTCATCCAGATTTCCATCGCCGAGGTGGTCAAGACATTGGCTGAAGCGATGCTGCTGGTGTTCGTGGTCATCTATCTTTTCCTTGGAAACCTGCGGGCGACTTTCATTCCCAGCATCGTCGTGCCGGTTGCGCTCACCGGCGGCATGGTGGGCCTGTATGCGATCGGCTATTCGATCAATACGCTGACGCTGTTCGCGATGGTTCTGGCCATCGGCATCGTGGTGGACGATGCCATCGTGGTGGTGGAGAACGTGGAACGCATCATGACCGAAGACGGGCTATCCCCGAGGGATGCGACGTACAAGGCCATGGAACAGATCTACGGCGCCATCATCGCGATCACCCTGGTGCTGTGTGCCGTGTTCGTTCCGATGGCTTTCTTCAGCGGCTCGGTGGGCGCGATCTACCGGCAGTTCTCGGTCACGCTGATCATGACCATCCTGTTCTCCCTGCTGATGGCGCTGACCCTGACGCCGGCGCTTTGCGCCACGCTGCTGAAACATGAGCCAAGCAAAAAGCCGGGTGGCGAAACCGGTTTCTTCGGCTGGTTCAACCGTCTCTTTGTCAGAACGAGCAATGGGTATCAGAACTGGGTCGGCAAGATATTGAAACGCATGGGGCGCGCACTGGTGTTTTATGCTGCGATCATTGCCGCGCTGGGCTGGCTGTTCGTGCATTTGCCGACCAGCTTTCTGCCGGATGAAGATCAAGGCTACTTCCTCAACGTGATCCAGCTGCCGCCCGGCGCGACACGCGAACGTTCGCGGGAAGTGCTCAGCCAGGTGGAGCAGTACTACATGAAGCAGCCGGAAGTGGCGCATGCCATTGGCGTGCTCGGGTTCTCGTTCTTCGGCCGCGGGCAGAATGCCGCGACGGTCTTCGTCCGCCTCAAGGATTGGGATGAGCGTCCCAGCCCGAACAGCTCGGCGGCGGCGCTGGTGAAGAATGCAAACATGATGCTGTTCCGCATCAAGGAGGCGTTCATCTTTGCGCTCAACGTGCCGCCGATTCCCGAATTGGCGGCGACCGGCGGTTTCGACTTCCGGCTTGAGGACCGTTCCGGCCAGGGGCGGGACAAGCTGCTCGATGCGCGCAACATGGTGCTGGGCATGGCAAGCAAGAACCCGGTGATCGGCAGCGTGCGGCCGGAAGGGCAGGAGGCGGCGCCGCAATTGCAGATCGACGTCGACCGTCTGAAGGCGCGGGCGTTGGGGATCGATATTGCGAACCTGAACGATACGCTGCAATCCATGCTCGGGGTGGCTTACATCAACGATTTCGTGCGCGAAGGCCGTATTCTGCGCGTGCAGATGCAGGCCGATTCCGGCAACCGCACCACGCCGGCCCAGATCCTGCGCATCCCGGTGCGCAACATGGACGGCGGCATGGTGCCATTGTCCGAGTTCGTCAGGACACGCTGGGTGGCTTCTTCGCCCAAGCTGGACCGCTACAACGGTCTGCCGGCGATGAAGATCTCGGGCAGCCCTGCGCCCGGGCACAGTACCGGCGAAGCGCTGCTGGCAATGGAAGATATCGCGTCCAAATTGCCGCCGGGAATGGGCTTTGAATGGTCCGGGACGTCCAAGGAGGAACGGGTGTCCGGAAATCAGGCGCCATTCCTGTTCGCCCTGTCCGTGGTTGCCGTGTTCCTGTGCCTCGCCGCGTTGTACGAGAGCTGGTCCATTCCGCTTGCCGTGATCCTGGTGGTGCCTATCGGCATACTCGGCGCGGTGGTGGCGGTGACGTTGCGCGGATTGCCAAACGATGTCTATTTCAAGGTCGGACTGATCGTCATCATCGGACTGGCCGCAAAGAACGCGATCCTGATCATCCAGTTTGCGAACGACCTGCTGGAAGAGGGACATGGCCTGATCGACGCGACGCTGGAGGCCTGCCGCCGAAGGTTGCGGCCTATCCTGATGACGTCGATCGCATTCATTTTTGGCGTATTCCCGCTGGCCGTTTCCAGCGGGGCTGGCGCCAATGGCCGTCACGCGATCGGAACGGGCGTGATGGGTGGCATGATCGCCGCGACGGTGATCGCGATCTTCATGGTTCCCGTGTTCTTCGTGGGTGTACGCCGCATTTTCCCCGGTCATGCACGACACAAGGAGGACAAGCATGAGTAACATGAAAACAAAATCCAAGGCTGCCGGAATCGTGCTTGCAGCGTTC
>JAJXTT010000009.1:6543-16623 GCA_021783525.1 Pseudomonadota bacterium | reverse complement strand
TCGGCACGCCGTGCGTCGCCCAGCGCGTGTGGGCGATGCCGAGCTCGCCGTAGGTGTTCGCGCTTTTTGTTGCCAGCTCCGCCACGCGTCCGATGCTGCGCACGCGGTCCAGTTTTCCGTCATGCACCACCACGAGGCCGGCTGAGTCGTATCCCCGGTATTCCAGCCGCAGCAGGCCATTGACCAGAATGGATACGATATTCCGTTTTGCGACGGCGCCTACGATTCCACACATGACTAGAACCTCGTGAAGAGAGAAGGGAAACGGGGGAAGAGTTTGCGCATATGCCAGTTACCTGCTTTCGCTCTTTGCTTTCTTTGCCGGGCGCTGCCAGCCGGAGATGGTGGTCTGCCTGCCGCGCGAGATGGTCAATTCACCGGCCGGTGCGTTGGTGGTGATGGTTGAACCGGCACCTATGGTCGCGCCCTTGCCGACAGTTACCGGTGCGACCAGCTGCGTGTCCGACCCGATGAAGGCGTCGTCCTCGATGACGGTGCGATGCTTGTTCGCGCCGTCATAGTTGCAGGTGATGGTGCCCGCACCGATGTTCACTCGGCTGCCCACGGTGCTGTCGCCAATGTAGCTCAAATGGTTGGCTTTGCTTCCTTTGCCGATCTCGCTATTCTTGATCTCGACGAAATTTCCGACATGTGCGTCGTCGTGCAATTTTGTTCCGGGACGCAGCCGCGCGTACGGGCCGATATGACAGTTTGCGCCCACTTCTGAGTCGTCGATATGGCTGTACGGCGCGATCTGGGTTCCCTGGGCGATGGTTGCGTTACGAATGATGCTGTAAGCGCCTACTCGCACGCGCTCTCCCAAATTCACGTTGCCCTCGAAGACGCAGCCGACGTCGATCTCGACATCGCGCCCGCAAGCGAGAGTACCGCGTACGTCGATACGTGCCGGGTCGGCCAGCGTCACGCCCTGGGCCATCAGTTTAGCCGCAACGTTCTGTTGCAGGACGCGCTCCAGATCGGCGAGCTGCATCTTGTTGTTGATGCCCTCGACTTCCCATCGGTGGGCCGGCTGTACGGTATGCACGGTCAGGCCTTGCTGTACGGCCATCGCCACAACATCGGTCAGGTAGTACTCACCTTGTGCATTGTTGTTGCCCAGGTTCCCCAGCCAGGTGCGCAGTTTTTCGGTTGGCGCCAGCAGGATGCCAGTGTTCACTTCGCGTATCTCGCGCTGTTCGGCTGTGGCATCTTTTTCCTCAACGATGCACTGTACGTCGCCCTGTTGATCGCGCACGATGCGGCCATAGCCAGTCGGGTTTTCAAGATAGACAGTCAGCAGCACCAGGCCTTCGCCCGCCTGTTGCATCTGGTGCAGCGTGCTGTGCCGGATCAGCGGGACGTCCCCGTATAGCACCAGCGTGCGGCTGCCGTCGGGCAGGTGCGGCATCGCCTGCTGCACGGCGTGCCCGGTGCCGAGCTGCGGTTCCTGGATCACGAATTTCGCCCCGTATTGCTGCATCGCCTGCGGTACGGCTTCCCCGCCATGCCCGTAAACCACGCACATCTGTTGCGGCTGCAAGGACGTTGCGCAGTCGAGAACATGCTGCACCAGCGGTTTACCCGCGAGCGCATGCAGCACCTTGGGTTTATCGGAATACATGCGCGTGCCCTTACCGGCAGCGAGAATGACGATGTTTATCGGGCTCATATCGGCTCTGAATCTGGGGAAGACGGAGTATATCAAATCACCCGCTTCAATTTGGTGGCTTGTTCTGCTCGAGTCCCCTCTACAATAGCCACATGAGCACACCCATTCTGAAAATCGTCGACGACCTGGCGGATATCCCCGCTGCGGATTGGGACGCGCTGTCGGATGGCAATCCCACGCTTTCCCATGCCTTCTTTTATGCACTGCAGGAGAGCGGTTGCGCCATGCCGCAGTTCGGCTGGAAGGCGCAGTTTGTCACGTTGTGGCAGGACGGGCGTCTGGTTGGTGCGATGCCGCTTTACCTGAAGATGAATTCGTTTGGCGAGCATGTGTTCGATTTTGCCTGGGCCGATGCATATCATCGGCACGGCCTGCGCTATTACCCAAAGCTGGTATGCGCCGTGCCATTTACGCCGGTGGCCGGGAAGCGTCTGCTTGCGGAAACAGAAGAAATCCGCGGGTTGTTGCTGAAGCATGCCCTGCAATGCGCAAAGGACATCGGCGTGTCTTCGCTGCATTGCCTGTTTCTGAATGAGGCCGATGCGTCGGTGGCGCAGGCTCAGGGAATGATGATGCGCCAGGATGTGCAATTTCATTGGCAAAATCCGGGCTATCGCGATTTTGACGATTTTCTTTCTACACTCAGCCGCGACAAACGCAAGCGCATCTTGCAGGAGCGGCGCAAGGTGAAAGAGTCAGGCGTGGAACTGCGATGCGTCACCGGGGAAAATGCTACTGCGGACCAGTGGGCTTTCTTTGCTTCGTGCTATTTGCATACCCTGCAGCTGCACAATTCGCCGCACCAGTTGAATGAAGACTTCTTCCAACGCATCGGCGCTTCATTGCCGCAACACACGTTGCTGGTCATTGCTTCGCGCGAAGGCCGCCCCATCGCCAGCGCGCTGAATTATCGTACTGAAGACGCCCTATATGGGCGCTCATGGGGCACGTTCGAATTTCATTCCGGACTGCACTTCGAGGCTTGTTACTATCAGGCCATCGAATTTTGCATCGCAAACGGCATCAAGACGTTTGAAGGCGGCGCGGGGGGCGAGCACAAGCTGTCACGCGGGTTTTTACCGGTGACCACGCGTTCCGCGCATTGGCTGGCACATCCGCAGTTTGCCCAAGCGGTGGAAGATTATCTGAAGAACGAGACCGATGCGGTTGCCGAATATGTGGATGTACTGAAGACGAGAAGCCCGTTCAAACGGGTTTGAACCAGTGTTGAGACACGGCAGTGATTGCCGGTTATTGACGTCCGCCCAGATTTCCATCGGCATGTTTCTTCCGGCGCTATACAATTGTATTTATCCAGCGCAATCGCCTGATCCATACCCATGAGTACTGTCAGCACGTCGTTCAATCCGCCCGTTCAGCGGGACACCGCGATCATTGCAGTGATCGGCTTGGCGCACGGGACATCCCATTTTTTCCATCTGCTGCTTCCCCCGCTGTTTCCCTGGTTGATGCCCGCTTTCGGGCTGGATTTTTCGGGGATCGGGCTCACGATGACCGTTTTCTTCGTCATTTCCGGCGTCGGTCAGGCTCTGGCCGGATTTGCCGTCGATCGTTTCGGACCAGTCCGTGTGCTGTTGTTTGGCATGAGCTGCTTTCTGCTGGCCGGTTTGAGTCTGGGATTGTTTGCCCATAGCCTGACCGATCTGTTCCTGGTCGCCGCGCTGGCCGGACTTGGCAACAGCGTGCTGCACCCTTCCGATTACTCGGTCCTCAACCGGAAAGTGTCGACGTCGCGTCTGGGACATGCGTTTTCGGTGCACGGAATATCGGGAAATCTGGGTTGGGCGCTTGCCCCTGTATTCCTGACAGGGATCTCCGCGCTTGCCGGCTGGAAAGTTGCCGCCATTGCAGCTGGAGCGATGGCGCTTCCGGCAATGTTGACGCTTTGGATATTCCGCGATCAACTCGATATCAACTCAGGTAAGGCCGGTACCGAGAACCATCTCAAGCATGGCAGGTTCTCTTTTCTTTCCGTTGGAGCGGTCTGGCTGTGTTTCGCCTTTTTCTTTCTGACTACAGTCGCTTTCGGTGCGTTCCAGAATTTCGGGACGCCGGTCCTGCAACATCTTTACGGCTTGCCTCTGGGTGCGGCCGCCACTGCACTGTCGACGTTCCTGCTGGTCGCGGCCTGCGGAATCTTCGTCGGGGGTTTCGTTGCCCAGCACCGCGCGCAGGACCATATCATTGCCATCGTTCTGACGATGGCTGCCGTACTTGCATTGTTCCTGTCCATGGAGTTGCTGCCGGCCTGGTCGGTGTTGCCGGTCATGGCCGGCATAGGCTTCTTCACCGGTATCGCCGGACCCTCGCGGGATTTACTGGTACGGCGCGCCGCGACTGCGCGTTTCGGTCAAGCCGCATACGGCCGGATTTACGGCTTTGTCTATTCCGGACTGGATAGTGGTCTTGCGTTGTCACCTCTCGTCTTTGGCCATTTCATGGATGCGGGGCATTATGCTTCGGTGCTGATCGGAATCGCGATCTTTCAGGGTTTGGCTGTGCTGACTGCGTTACGCGTGGGGCGTTCTGCCCCGATTGCTGCTGCAAAATAAAAAAGCAGCCGAAGCTGCTTTTTTATTCTGTCGCTGTATTACTTGTTTCGGTCAGTGCGTGTGCTTGCGTACCTGCTGGATGGCGCGCAGTTGAGCGATGGCTTCTGCCAGCTCGGCTTGCGCTTGAGCGTAGTCGATGTCGGAGATACGATTCTTCATCGCTTCTTCGGCCGCCTGCTTGGCTTCCAGGGCACGTGCCTCGTCCAGATCGGCCCCGCGGATCGCGGTGTCAGCCAGTACGGTCACGACATCGGGCTGCACTTCCAGCATGCCGCCGGAAACGTAGATCAACTCTTCCTGTTCCTGGTCCGGGCGCTTGATGCGCACGGCGCCTGGTTTGATGCGTGTCAGTAGCGCAACGTGACGCGGGTAAACACCGAGTTCGCCCATCTCGCCGGGAATGATGACGAATTCCGCCAGTCCCGAGAAGATGGACTCCTCCGCGCTCACCACATCCAAATGTACGGTCATTGCCATAATCGGCTCCTAAGTATTATTGCAGCGTCTTGGCTTTTTCGACCGCTTCTTCAATGCCGCCCACCATGTAGAACGCCTGTTCGGGCAGGTGATCGTATTCGCCGTTGACGATGCCCTTGAAGCCCTTGATGGTTTCCTTCAAGGTGACATACTTGCCGGGGCTGCCGGTGAACACCTCGGCCACATGGAACGGTTGCGACAGGAAGCGCTGGATCTTGCGCGCACGTGCCACGGCCAGTTTGTCTTCCGGTGCCAATTCGTCCATGCCCAGAATCGCGATGATGTCGCGCAACTCTTTGTAACGTTGCAGAGTCTGCTGCACGCTGCGGGCAACGCTGTAGTGCTCTTCGCCCACGACCAGCGGGTCGAGCTGGCGCGAGGTGGAGTCCAGTGGATCGACCGCTGGGTAGATACCCAGCGAAGCGATGTCGCGGCTCAACACGACGGTGGAGTCCAGGTGCAGGAAAGTGGTGGCAGGAGACGGGTCGGTCAAGTCGTCCGCGGGCACGTAAACGGCCTGGATTGAGGTGATCGAACCGACCTTGGTCGAGGTGATACGCTCTTGCAGGCGGCCCATTTCTTCAGCCAGTGTCGGTTGATAACCCACGGCGGAAGGCATACGGCCCAGCAGCGCGGACACTTCGGTACCGGCCAGCGTATAGCGGTAGATGTTGTCCACGAAGAACAGGATGTCGCGGCCTTCATCACGGAATTTTTCAGCCATGGTCAGACCGGACAACGCAACGCGCAGGCGGTTGCCGGGCGGCTCGTTCATCTGGCCGAACACCATCGCCACTTTGGACTTGGTGAAGTCTTCCTTGTCGATAACGCCCGCTTCGGACATTTCGTGGTAGAAGTCGTTACCTTCGCGGGTGCGCTCACCCACGCCGGCAAACACGGACAGACCTGCATGCTGCTTCGCGATATTGTTGATCAGTTCCAGCATGTTCACGGTCTTGCCCACACCCGCGCCGCCGAACAGACCAACCTTGCCGCCCTTGGCGAACGGGCAAACCAGGTCGATCACCTTGATGCCGGTTTCCAACAAGTCTACTGAAGGAGACAGTTCGTCGAATTTCGGCGCCTTCTGGTGGATCTCGCGACGCTCGTCGGACTTGATTTCCCCGGCCTCGTCGATCGGACGGCCCAGCACGTCCATGATGCGCCCGAGCGTGCCGGTGCCAACCGGGACGGTGATGCCCTTGCCTGTCGCGTTGACCAGCATGCCGCGGCGCAGACCGTCGGAGGAGCCCATCGCAATGGTGCGCACAACGCCATCGCCCAATTGCTGCTCGACTTCGAAAGTCAAGCCCGCTTCGGCCACCGAGTTACCCGCATCGGCCAACGTCAATGCCTCATACACCTTAGGCATCTGGTCGCGCGGAAATTCGATGTCAACCACCGCGCCGATACACTGAACAATCTTTCCTTGACTCATTTTCAGATTCCCCGTCTAAATTAATTCTTTAACTGCAGCCGCGCCTTGAAGATTTGGCCTTGCCAGGCTCGCCCGATCTTCAGTCGTGCCGCACTAAACCGCTGCGGCACCGCCCACGATCTCGGAAATTTCCTTCGTGATCGCAGCCTGACGCGCTTTGTTGTAAACCAGCTTCAACTCGCTGATAACGTTCTTGGCGTTATCGGATGCGGCCTTCATCGCCACCATGCGCGAGCTTTGTTCGGAAGCCATATTCTCGACCACTGACTGATACACCAGGGATTCGATGTACCGCACCAGCAGCTCGTCGATCACGGGCTTGGCATCGGGCTCATAGATATAATCCCAGTTGCCGCTGGCCCCGCCTATCTTGTCGTCCGAGAGCGGCAGCAGTTGCTCCATGCGCGGCTCCTGCTTCATCGTGTTGATGAAGTGGTTGTAGCACAGGTGGATCGCGTCGATCTCGCCTGCGACATAGGCATCCAGCATGATTTTCACGGCGCCGATCAATTTCTCGATGTGCGGTGTGTCGCCAAGCCCGGTGAGGTGCGACTTGACATTGGCGCCTACGCGGTTCATGAAGCTGAACCCTTTATTGCCGATAGGGCATACAACGATACCCTTGCCCTCGCCTTCCCAGGATTTCATGCGGTTCACCGCAAGACGCAGCACGTTGGTGTTCAAACCACCGCACAATCCCTTGTCCGACGTCACCACGATGACGCCTACATTCTGGATGCTTTCGCGCTTGACCAGAAATGCGTGCTTGTATTCCGGATTGGCGCGCGACAAATGAGCAGCAACGTTGCGGATCTTTTCGGCGTAGGGACGAGCGGCCCGCATGCGTTCCTGCGCCTTGCGCATTTTCGCCGCGGCCACCATTTCCATCGCGCGCGTGATCTTGCGAGTGTTTTCGACACTCTTGATCTTCGTGCGGATTTCTTTGCTGCCTGCCATGATTTTGCTCCTGCTTATAGCCATCCGCTTCGCAACCGTCCATTGGCTGCTTGGCGGGATGGCCAGTTGTTACATCAGTAGACTGCTGTCGCCTTGAATGCCTCGATGGCTGCAATCAGCACCTTTTCATTGTCGCCGGACAAGTCCTTGGTAGATTGGATCGCATCCATCAGGTCCTTGTTCTTGGACTTCAGGTACGCATGCAACGCCGATTCGAAAGCCAGCGCCTTGGGCACAGCCACGTCGTCGAAGTAACCCTTGTTCACGGTGAACAACGTTACGGCCATTTCAGCGACCGATAGCGGACAGTATTGCAGTTGCTTCATCAACTCGGTCACCATGCGGCCGCGCTCCAATTGCTTGCGCGTAGCTTCGTCCAGATCGGATGCGAACTGGGCGAATGCTGCCAATTCGCGATATTGAGCCAGAGCCAGACGCACACCGCCACCCAGTTTCTTGATGACCTTGGTCTGCGCCGCACCGCCCACGCGGGACACCGATACACCGGCGTTGATCGCGGGACGGATACCGGCGTTGAACAAGTCGGCTTCCAGGAAGATCTGGCCGTCCGTAATGGAGATCACGTTGGTCGGCACAAATGCGGACACGTCGCCGGCTTGTGTTTCGATGATCGGCAATGCGGTCAAGGAACCCGTCTTGCCTTTGACGGCACCTTTGGTGAAAGCTTCGACGTAGTCGGCGTTCACGCGGGCTGCGCGCTCAAGCAGGCGGGAGTGCAGGTAGAACACGTCGCCAGGGTAAGCTTCGCGACCAGGCGGACGGCGCAGCAAGAGTGAGATTTGACGATATGCCCAGGCTTGCTTGGTCAAGTCATCGTAAACGATCAGTGCATCTTCGCCGCGGTCGCGGAAGTATTCGCCCATGGTGCAACCGGCATACGGTGCCAGGAACTGCATCGCGGCGGAATCGGAAGCCGTGGCTGCAACGACGATGGTGTATTCCATCGCACCGTGTTCTTCCAGTTTGCGTACCACGTTGGCCACGGTCGAAGCTTTCTGACCCACGGCAACATAGATACAGGTCATGTTCTGACCCTTTTGATTGATGATCGCGTCGACAGCAACGGCTGTCTTGCCGGTCTGGCGGTCACCGATGATCAGTTCGCGCTGGCCGCGACCGACCGGGACCATGGAGTCGATGGATTTCAAACCGGTTTGCACGGGCTGGTCAACGGACTGTCGTGCGATGACGCCCGGTGCGACCTTTTCGATCTTGTCGGTCATCTTGGCGTTGATCGGACCTTTGCCGTCTATAGGCTGGCCCAACGCGTTGACCACGCGGCCGCGCAATTCGGGACCGACCGGCACTTCCAGAATACGGCCAGTGCACTTGACGGTATCGCCTTCGGTGATGTGTTCGTATTCGCCCAGAATAACGGCACCTACGGAGTCGCGCTCAAGATTCAGCGCCAATCCGAATGTATTGCCGGGAAATTCCAGCATTTCGCCCTGCATCACATCGGACAAGCCGTGCACGCGGACGATACCGTCGGTCACGCTGACCACCGTACCTTCAGTCCGCGCTTGGGTCAGTGCTTCGAAATTCTCGATGCGACTGCGTATCAGATTACTAATTTCGGAAGGGTTGAGCTTCATCTGGATTTCCTCATTCTTGATAAATCTTTATCAGGCCAACTGGTTTGCCATCAAGCAAGCGCGGTCGCCATTTCACTGAGTCGGGTGCGCGCTGAACCATCGATCACCTTGTCTCCGGCGCGGATCACCACGCCCCCAAGCAATTCTTTATTGATATTGCATGTCAGTTTGATCTCTCGACCCATGCGCTTCCTGAGCGAGCTGACAATCTTGTCTTGTTGAGCAGCGGACAGTTCGAACGCTGAATCCACGACGACATCTACGCTCTTCTCTGCTTCCGATCTGAGTACTTCGAAGATGGATGCGATCTCGGGCAGTAGCAACAGACGCTGGTTTTCAGCCAGCACGCTGATGAAATTCAACTGTTGCGGCTTTAGTTTTCCGCCGAGGATATCCCCCAGCAGGCTTCCTAGCTGAGCTTTGGCAACGCGTGGACTGCTGATCACGTTGCGGATTTCGGGATAGTTCACAGCTTCGGCGAGCGAACGCAAAACCTCCGACCAGTCCTTCAGGTCGGAGAGTTTTTGCGCTTCTTCAAATGCTGCCTGGGCATAGGGTCGAGCTGTTGTAAGGGCTTCAGACATGGCTGTTAGAGGTCCGCGGCAAGTTTGTCGAGCAGGTCGTTGTGCGCCTTGGCGTCGATTTCCCGACCCAAAATCTTTCCGGCACCCGCCAATGCAATTGCCGACACTTGAGTACGCAGCTGTTCCTTGGCGCGAAACACTTCCTGCTCGACTTCCGCCTTGGCGCCAGCCACGATACGATCTCCCTCGACTTTGGCCTGCGCCTTTGCCTGTTCGACGATCTCGCTGGCACGTTTTTCACCGTTGGCTACTATTTCGCCCGCCTTGTCTTTCGCTTCACGCAAAATATCGGCTGAACGCTTGGCGGCCATATCCAGGTCGTGCTTGGCGCGCTCTGCATCAGCCAAGCCGTCTGCAATGGTTTTTTGACGCGACTCGATCGCTGCCAGCAAAGGCGGCCAAACGAATTTTGCAGTGAACCATATCAAAATGGCGAATGACAGTGCCTGCGCGATTATTGTCAGGGTAATGTTCATTTCGGTTCCTTATGCTGGATTGTGCGTCCCGCAATGTTCAATTACTTGATGACGGCGAGCAGCGGGTTAGCGAACGCGAACATCATTGCAAGGCCAACGCCGATGATGAAGGAAGCGTCGATCAGACCCAGCAACAGGAACACTTTGCCTTGCAGCGTAGGAATCAATTCCGGTTGACGAGCTGCTCCATCCAGGAAACTGCTGCACATGATACCGATGCCGATACAGGCACCTGCAGCGCCGAGGCCGATGATCAGACCAATACCGATGCCGGTGTAGGCCTGGATCAG
>JAJXTT010000009.1:3097-6443 GCA_021783525.1 Pseudomonadota bacterium | reverse complement strand
AAATCCATCGCGTTCATGACCAGCACCCACACGAATACGGTCAGCGCAAGAGGAGCAACGAATTTGTGGCGATCACCGTGAAATATGCCCTTGACTTGTTCATCGATGAATTCCACCATCAGTTCAACGAACGCCTGGCGCTTGCTGGGAACGCCCGATGTCGCGCTACGCACCACCAACCAAAGCAGACCGAAAGTGACGATGCCGAGTATGGCGGAAACGATCAGCGTGTCAAAATTGACAGACCAGAACCCGCCGCCGGCGACTTGTTTGACGTTGAAGCTAAGATGATGCTCGATGTAACTGGATGCTGTCAGTGCGTGTTCAGTGGACATCCCGGACCCTACTTGTCGTTCTCGTTATTCACGGCTCTCAAACCCGCGCCGGATGCCAGCGCAGATCCTGCCAAGCCACCTATCAGAGACACTGGAACCAGTCCCTGGTAATACTTGAAAACCGCCAGCAACAGCATTGCCACCACCAGCACCTTGATTGCTTCCGCTTTCAGCAATGTAATCAGGACTGCGCCCGGCGCACTGCTGTTTGGCTTTTGCGCGATCAGCATTCCGGCATACCCGCCGACTATTACGGATGAACCTCCCGCTAAAGCGGATATTGCTGCGTTCATACCCGCAACCAGCAGAGAGACACCCGAGATGAGTACCGTTATGATGATTTGCCAGCGCGCCGCCTTGCTAAATGCGCGGCTTATTGTTGTGTTTGATACACTTCCCATCTTGTGCCCCCAGGCGCTTATTTGGCTGGGGCCGAAAAAAAGCCCGCGCATTCTCTACTATTCAGCCACAGCAAGTCAAGCGCATTCGCGGCTTTAACTACGATCAGGCGCGTTCGTACAATTTGCCGGTCAGTTCTTCCAGATGTTCGTTACTGGAATATTCGATGACCAGCTTGCCGCCACCCTTGCTGTTTGGCTTGATTTCCACGCGCGCACCGAGTTGGGAGCTTATTTCGTCTTGCAGTCGTTGTGTATCGCGATTCTCTTTTGGTATCTTCTTGTCGGCGGTTGTCCTGGTGGACGATTGTTCGCCTTGTTGCTGTACCAGCTTTTCCGCCTCTCGCACGGAGAGGCCTTCCAGAACGATCTTGTTCGCGAGCAGGACTTGTTGTGCGCCTTCCAGCGACAACAACGAACGGGCGTGGCCCATGTCCAGCGAACCTTCCATCAGCATGTCTTGGACGGCTTGCGGCAATTTGAGAAGGCGCAGGAGGTTGCTTGCGGCGCTGCGCGAGCGGCCTACGGCATCGGCTGCAGCCTGATGTGTCATCTGGAATTCGTCTATCAGGCGCTGGATGCCGATCGCTTCTTCCAGCGGGTTCAGGTCTTCACGCTGGATATTCTCGATCAGCGCCATGGCTAGTGCGGCGTTATCCGGGACCTTGCGTACGATAACCGGCACGATTTTCAGTTCGGCTAGTTGCGCGGCACGCCAGCGACGCTCACCGGCGATGATTTCGTAGCCGCCTTCGGCCAATTCGCGGGCCAGAATCGGTTGCATTACGCCTTGCACCCTGATCGATGCCGCAAGTTCGTTCAAAGAGGCCTCATCCATGCGACTGCGCGGCTGGTATTTCCCCGGCTTCAGCTGTTCAACTTTCAGTTCGCGAAGGACGTCGTTCTGTTTCGATGTACTGTTGCCGGAAAGCAGCGCATCCAAGCCGCGTCCCAGACCCTTGATCGGTTTTGCCATGATTTTCCCTTAATGAAACTTGTTATGCGGCGACTCGTGCCATTGAGTTGTTGAGCATTTCACCGGCTAATGCAAGATACGCCAGCGTCCCCTTGGATTGGCTGTCGTGGTACAGCGCAGGAATGCCAAAACTGGGCGCTTCCGCCAGACGCACGTTGCGGGGTATGACAGTGCGGTAAACCTTGTCGCCGAAATGTTGTTGCAATTGGTCCGAAACCTGTTGTGCCAGGGCGTTGCGCGGATCGAACATCGTGCGCAACAAACCTTCGATCTCGAGTTCCGGATTCAAATTCTCCCGCACCTTGCGGATGGTATTAACCAGATCGCTCAGCCCTTCCAGAGCGTAGTATTCACACTGCATCGGAATCATTACGGATTTTGCGGCACACAACCCATTCAGGGTAAGCAAATTCAGCGCGGGCGGACAATCGACCAGGATGTAATCGTATTCGTCCAATACCGGCTGGAGCTCTTCTTTCAAGCGCATTTCGCGCCCCTCAACATCCACCAGCTCGATTTCCGCGCCCGCCAGTTCGCGGTTTGCCGGCAGTACGTCATATTTGCATGCGGCAGAGCGGATGCGCGCTTCCACAATCGTTTTTTCTCCGAGCAGCACATCATAGATGGTCGCTTCGAGATCGGCTTTATTGATGCCGCTCCCCATAGTCGCATTGCCTTGCGGATCAAGGTCGATCAACAGTACGCGCTGTTTGGCTGCGCCCAGACTTGCTGCCAGGTTAACGGTAGTAGTGGTTTTGCCAACGCCACCTTTTTGATTGGTGATTGCCAATATCTTGCTCATTTTTTTACTCCCAATACGACCAAACTGCGGGCAGCTTCCAGCCCGGGGACCTGCAACGTTATTACTCTTTCAACCAGAACATCCGAAGGAAGCCGCGCCAGTTCCGGTTCGGGCGCACCTTTCATGGCCGCCCAGTGACCGCCCTCCGCCAGCAAATGTCGTGTCAACGCGACAAAATCCACGGCTTCCGCAAAGGCGCGGGATATTATCCCGTCGAATTTCTGTCGCGCTTGCCACCGCTCCACCCTTTCGCATCGGACTTCCACATTGTTCAAACCCAGTTCGATGGCTGCTTGCTGTACAAAGCCGGTTTTTTTACTGTTGCTATCCAGCAAAGTGAACGACCATTCCGGCCTCATCACGGCCAACACGAGGCCCGGTAAACCCGCACCACATCCTACGTCCAGCCAACGTTGTGGCCACAGATATGGCAGCACGGCCAGACTATCGAGCAAGTGGTTACTTACCATCTGCTCCGGATCTCGTATCGCGGTAAGATTGTAAGTGCCGTTCCATTTGTACAGCAACGCCAGGTAATCCAGCAGCTTTGCCTGCTGTTCCGATGTCGCTTCCAAGCCCATACGCGCGAGGCCGACCGTCAATTCCTGGGGCAGCGTCATGCCACTTTGTCTTGTTTGAAGCCCCGCTTCAAATGTACCAGCAGCAAGGAAATTGCGGCCGGGGTCACGCCGGAGATGCGAGCTGCTTGGCCTACCGTCTGCGGTTGGTGCTGATTCAACTTTTGCCGGACTTCAATAGACAATCCGCGCACCACGGAATAATCCATGTTATCCGGTAATTGCGTAGTCTCCTGACCTTCCTGGCGCTCGATTTC